>JAYVGG010000200.1:0-7193 GCA_043772475.1 Burkholderiales bacterium | reverse complement strand
GCGGGCGGTGTGGCGGTAAAGCTCAGCTAGGTTATTGATACCAAGCCCCACATCGGTGTGATCGGGGCCGAGCGTTTTTTCCCAGATGCCGAGCGCGCGTTTGTAAAGAGGCTCCGCCAGCGAAAATTGACCTTGTACGCGGTAGAGTTCGGCCAAATTGTTGAGGCTTCTGGCGATGGCGGGGTGCTCGCTACCGAGCAGTTTCTCTTCGATCACAAGTGCCGCTCGATACAGCTGCAGGGCCTCGTTAAGTCTGCCGGTGGTGGCATAGAGCGCGGCAAGATTATTTTGCGTCTTGGCAAAGTCGGTCACGTCGGCACCGGTTAATTTCTCTTGAATCACGAGCGCACTTTTGTAAAGCGGCTCGGCTTCAGCCATCAGGCCTTGGGCGCGGTACACCTCGGCGAGGTTGGAAAGATTTTTGGCGTAGCGCGGATGCCCTGGACCAAATGATTTTTCCCAAATAGGAAGCGCGCGTTTGAGTAGCGGCTCCGCATCAGCATATTTGCCGTGGGCGTTATAGAGCACGGCAAGATTGTTAAGACTCGCGGCAACCTCGGCGTGTTCGGCTCCGTACGTTTTTTCGCGTATGGCGAGCGCGCGCTGATGCAACGCTTCCGCGCGCGCGTATTGCCCCTGCTGGGTTAGCGTCAGCGCGAGATTATTGACGACGGTGGCAACCTGCGGGCTATCTTTTCCAAGCGATTTTTCGCGAATCGCGAGAGCCCGCTCATACAGCGGCACCGCCTCGGGGTAGCGCCCGAGCGTGTTGTAGAGTGCGCCGAGATTGTGGGCGGTGGTGGCAACTTCGAGGTGCTCGGCACCCAAGTCACGCTCGAAGATGGCAAGGGCTCGCTGGTAGAGCGGCTCCGCTTCGGCGTGCTTACCGAGGCCAGTCGAGACGAGAGCAAGGTTATTCAAGGGTACGCCAAGTCGGCTATGCGCGGGGCCGATTGTTTTTTCGCGTATCGCAAGTGAGCGCATGTAGTAGGGCAAGGCCTCGGCGAGCTTGCCATTGCTGTGATGAAGATGGCCTAAGTTGTAGAGCACGATGGCGACATCGGCGTGCTCAAGACCGTGGGCTTTTTCTAGGATACCTAGCGCGCGCTGAAAGTTTGCAAGGGCTGGCGCAACATTTTCCTTGTTCGCGTAGAGCTTACCCAAGCTCGATAAGCCAATCGCGACCGAGGGGTGATCGGGGCCGCTCGTTTCCAGAGCAAGCTGAATCGCCTGTTTGGCGACTTCAATGGCGCGCTCGTGCTGGCCTTGCTGAAATAGCGTGACCATTTCGGCGTTGAGTTTATCGAGCGCGGTGCCTTGCGCGTGCGCTTCGCTACACGCGCAAGCGATTGCGGCAGCAAGGGCTAGGGGCAAAAATAAATTTTTCATGGGATATTTTTTGTTGTTGTGAAGAGACGTTACATCGTGCGCCGTCGGCTGGAAAGCCGCACCCTTATTAGCGTTTCCCCGATTCTGGTCTTTCGTAGCCGTTCGCAATGAGACGTTTTTCAATCGCCTCGGCGGCCTTCACGCGGCCAGTGCGTCGGTAAAGGCTAGCGAGTGCAATTTGAATTGTGCTTGTTTCGTCATGATCGGCACCGAGTGTTTTTTCACGAATCTTGAGCGCACGCAGGTACTGGGGCAAGGCTTTGGTAAGCTCACTTTGCAAATCGTAATTCACGCCAAGCTGCAGCGCGATGCCGGCCACCTTAATGTGATCGGGGCCAAACTCACGCTCGATGATCGCCAAGGCGCGGGTGTAGAGCGGCTCAGCTTTGGTATACGCATCTTGCGTCATCAGAAAAGCCGCCGTCATGCTCAGATTATCCGCAAGAGCGCGTTGATCCACCGGTGTCGCGGCCTCGCGTAAGGCGAGCGCACGTTGTAAGCGCGCAATGGCCGTGGCGGTCGCGGCCGTGACTTGGCGTGACATGGTATCGGGCGTGTCCGCGTTTTCGAGTCGAAGCATTTGCAAGCTCGCGAGCGACTCCAACGTGCCCGTGAGTGGCTGATGCGTGGGCCCCCACTTTTTTTCTTGCGCGCTTAAAAGCCGCTCGAATAAAGGCAAGGCCCGGTCGAGCTGTTTTAGATGCGTGTAGGTGGTGGCTAGGTTTTTTATGCCGGCAAGCACCTGTTCATCGTCGGCGGGAAACGCTTTTTCCCGAATCGCAAGCGCGCGGTCAAAAAGCGGTAAAGCCTTTGCGTACTTACCGCTCAGGTTGTGAATCACGCCGACACTCGATAGCGAAAGCGCCACACTGGGGTGCTCGGCACCACTCGCTTTCTCGGCGATCTCGATAGTCTGCATTCCGACCAACACCGCGCGATCAATCTCGCCCTTTTTGAAAAGCGTACTCATCTCGGTTCGTAGGGTTTCCCATTCGATGCCCTGCGCGGTGGCAGTCGGTGGTGTGGCAAAAAGCGTTAAAAAAATCAGAGCGGATGTTATGTAAATTTTCATTTTTTATGCTGTAAAAAGTGGTGGAAAGCCGCGCCCGTGCTTGTGTTTAACAGTGTTAGGTGTTCGCAGCCACGACAGGCTTTTCCTCATACGGCTGCATCACCACCCAGCCGTCCCCTTCAAATTTGAGCTGAAAAGATTCACCACTGCCGCGCCCAAATAGCGTGCCAAGCGAGACATCGGTGTGTATCGAAGGGCTTAGGTTTCCGCTCCAGGCGACGGTCGCGTTTGGGTCGGTGAAGACGGGTTTACCGGGTTTAACAGCCAGCGTGAGTGGCTCGTAGTGCGTGGTGATGGCGATGTGGCCGATGCCGGTAACGCGTACATTGAAAAGCCCACCGGAGGCCATCGCGCCGAACGAGCGCAGCATGGTGATGTCGTACTCAAGCGAATCTTCGAGCACCAGTACATCGTTGCCGTTCACGCAAATGGTTTCGTTATTGAGATGCAAAATTTGAATTTTCTTGCCGTCATCGGCGAAGTAGACGCGCCCCTCGCCCTCGGCGCGCATGAGCGTCATGCCTTCGCCGGTCATCGCTTTTTTCAGTAGGCCACCGAGGCCCTTATCGAGCATCCCTTGTCGCTTAAAGGCGATTTTGCCGATGTAGGCAATCATCGAGCCCGCCTTTGCCCAAATTTTGCCGTTGAGTTTTACTTCGAGCAGGTGCGGGCTTTCGAGCTCAAACATTTCGGGTGAGGCATCGCGCTCGGCGGTTTTGGTGACGAATTCGTTGAGGGAATATTTGCTCATGCGTGGGCTCCATTTAAGTGGGGAATCTAGTGAACGTAGCATTATCCTAGAAACGGCAGTTGACCGCTCGCAAATCTCTCAAGCGCCGCGCCAATACTAGGGTTTGGTGGTTTCTATCGGTTCACCAGTTAGGTGAGACCGCGACGGGTGCGATTGCACTTTTTTAGGCTCGCGGGCGGCGTTGCGCCTGTTGCGACATGTGTGCGCTTTGAGGAGGCCCTTGGCGGGCGTTGATTTTGTTCTAAGTCGCCGCACCAGTGAACGTACAAAAATGCGTTATTGGCCTGCCGTGGTTCTCGGTAACGGCCGCAACATGGCTTGGCCACCATCAACCAGAATGACTTGGCCTGTGATGTGGGCGGCAGCGGGTGAAAGCAAAAATGCAATCGTACCGGCCACTTCATCGGGCTCAGCAATGCGTTGAGTCGGAATCATGGCGGCTGAGCGCGCCTCCGCTTCTGGTGTTGCAATGAAACGGTGGGTGAGGGCAGACCGGGTGAGCCCAGGGGCAACAATGTTGACGCGCACACCTTGGGCGGCGTAGGTCGCTGCGGCACTCATGGCGAGTGCGCTCACGGCCGCTTTGGCGGCCGCGATGGCTTCATGATTGGCAAAGCCTGCATGTGCAACCACCGAGCTCATCAGTACGGCTCGCGCGGGCACGCCCGCCCTCGTGGCTTGAGCAATAAACCACTTCAATAAATTAAACGATGTGGTCGCATTGATCGCGAACTGATTATCCCAATCGGCTAAGGATGTCAGGTGCAGGGGGCGAACAATGGTTGAACCGATGCAGTTCACCATGGCATCAAATGGCCCTGCCTCGGCGGCAATGGAAAATAATCTAGCGAGGTCGGAAGCATCGGTTAAATCTGCCGCGCAGGGTGTGATATTGGCATGACCGCTAGCGAGCGCATCTAGTTTTACGGTGTTGCGTGCAGAAATTAAAAGCGTATGTCCCAACGCAGCAAGCTGTGCCGTTAAAGCGCTACCAATGGCGCCGGTTGCGCCGGTGACAAGAATTTTCATGAAAGTGCCTCTTAAGGTAGCGCCAGTCCCCACGCCTTCGCGCAAGGACATCTGGGGTTCGAGATGCGTGCTACGCTTTTTTCACCCAACTAATGCACCAACCTTTTGCGCTAACTTGCTTGCCCGAAAAAATAGGACAGACACCCCACGGATCGGTCGCCTTGGATTGCCACAATACACAGTTGCTGCATTGCTGAGATTTCTCGTGCTTAGGATATTTCTTGCCGTCAACCTTGGTTGTGTCATGCAGATAGCCTAGCGAAACCGCTTGGCTGGCGGCCTCGTCGAGTTTGGTCTGGGCGAGCGCTTGATTTGTCATGACAGCGGCGCTGGCCGTGGCAAGGGAGGTGATAAAGGTGCGTCTAGTTATAGTCATTTGGGGCTCAAACTTTCACATTAGTCTAAAAGCGTTTAGTAGATTTTGAGTGTTGGCGATATGACAAATAGCACCCCTTTTTTATCGACAGGTTAAGGTTCTTGGCGCGGCAACGTTGTGGTGGCAGGCTTAGCATTGCTTGGCAGGGATGAAATTCGCTTGAACTCATACACCGTCAAGCCCATGCCGAGGCCAATCATGGCAAAGCAAAATAAGCCCACATACATAATCCCCGCATCACTCATTGGGCCGGCCTTTCATGCTGAGCACCTTAAAATAGATGCCAAAGCACAGTATTGACGGCACCCAAGTCGCGGTAAATAGGCCTTGATCTTTTTGACCGTTAAACCAAAGATAGGCTGTCACACCAAAGGACACCATCACGGCGAGCATGATGCAAACATCAGACATTTTGAACATACGCTATTCCTTAAATTGAAGAGTGGATTGGACGGGTGCGAAATAAGTTTTCATCACGACTCCCAAAAACCCCACGCCGCGATCATGAGGCACGCCACGGCGGCAGACGCATGAACGCGCAATCGTGGCTCACCCTGCAATTCAAATACAAACGGGACGATTTGCAGAACGCCCAGCGGCAGCCAAAGCAGAAAAACCAGCGCTAACGTGAATGAAAACCATCCGATGGATCGCCTGACGTTCGTAGGGCGTTCTGACATTAAAAAAATCGCATTCAAGGCAGGCATTTAGGTGGAAATCGTTGTTAAGACAAGCGGAAAACGGAAGGCGGAAAGTCAGAGGACAGCGATCTGACTTTCCGAGTGACCGCCTTTACTTGGGCATGATTACGCTGTCGATAACGTGAATCACACCATTGCTGGTGACGATATCGGTTGTTGTCACTTTCGCTTTGTCGACCATCACACCGTTTTTTGTGGTGATAGTCAGGCTGCTACCTTCCACCGTTTTGACGGCGCCGGCTTTTACATCGGCAGCCATGACTTTGCCGGCCACCACGTGGTAGGTCAGCACCTTGGCAAGCTTTGCTTTATCCGCAATCAGCGCATCGAGCTGCGCCTTTGGGATTTTTGCAAACGCGTCGTCGGTGGGTGCGAAGACCGTGAATGGGCCTTTACTTTTCAGCGTCTCGACTAAGCCGGCTGCTTTGACGGCGGTTACCAGTGTTTTGAATGATCCCGCAGCGATGGCGGTATCGACGATGTCTTTTTCGGCGGCCATTGCAGGTAGTGCTGAAATGGTGCTGGCCACGAATCCAATAGCGGCGACAAGTTTGAGCAATTTCATGTTGTGTCCTTTGAGAAAATTAAATTAAGGTAGAGCAGATTAGAAAATTGTTCCGCATCGCGGAAGACCTTATTGCGCTCCCAGCTTCGGGGCAGAATCCTTGCTGATGAATCACTAAACACGACTGGAGCCGAAGCTTTTCGTACATGTTGCGTACATCTGCAAATAATATACATCAGATATTATTACATTGTCAATTTATATACACTTTTATTTTTTCACCCCCGCTTTGTAGGCGGGAGCGTTAGGGCGCGCTGCCCGGTGCGCTAGTTATTATTTATATTTATCAATAAGTTAAGCGATAAGTTTGGTAAGGCCGGGTCATGACATGGCCGTTGCTGGCGGGGTATTCTATTTTCGACAATCTTGATGTACACTTGTTGTATATATTCGATGATGTATAAAAATAACGTGCTAATAATGAAAAAAGAGGAGACCCATTCGATGCCAACACGCAACCCCGAAGTGGACACCGAAGCCGACACCGACGCGCGCTTTTCAATCGGCGTACTAGCGCGCCTTACCGGAATCAATCCGGGAACACTTCGCATGTGGGAGCGTCGCTACCAGATCGCCACCCCGCTGCGTAGCGGCGCGCGCGACAAACGCATGTACTCGCAAACCGATATAGACCGGCTCGCCTTGGTGAAACGCTTAGTCGATAGCGGCCACCCGGTGAGTAGTGTTGCCCCACTACCGATCGACGAATTACGCGCGCGGCTAAAGATGTCTTTAGAGCGCGTATCAAAAGATGTGCCAACAAAAACCCAGCCCTGTCGCGTGGTCGTGTTGGGCGAAGCGCTGGCAGTTCGGCTAGCCGAGCACAAGGGCCAAGCGCTACAAATTGAGCTATGCGGCCTCTTTAGTAGTGCGGCGGAGTGTGACGAAAAAGCGCGCGCGCTGGCACCCGACGTACTGGTGGTCGAGTACGCCACGCTACAACGCGAAACCCTCAGCGATATTTGGCGCCACCTAGCCGTTACGGGCGTGCGTCACGCGGTCGTGATTTTCGGGTTCGGTGCGCGCGGCTCGGTGAAGGAGCTTGAGCGGGCAGGGGTGTGTTGCCTGCAAGCGCCGGTGAGCCTAGCTGAAATCGAGCGCGCCTGTACAGCCGCGCGAGGGGTTTCGGTTCGCGCGAGTGAGTTGGCGAGGCCGCCGGTAGGGGGCATTCCGCCACGGCAGTTTTCCCCCGAACAATTGGCGCGCATTGCCGCGCGTGCAACCCCCATGAAATGCGAATGTCCCCACCACCTGGTCGATCTCGTGAATAGTTTGGTGGCATTCGAGACTTACAGTAACGAGTGCATAAA
>JAYVGG010000199.1:0-2268 GCA_043772475.1 Burkholderiales bacterium | reverse complement strand
GCGATGGCTTTCGCCGAGGTGCAACAAGGTGTGGCCGAGGCGCAAAGTGCGCGCCGCCAAATCATGGAGGCGAAGCTGCAAGCCTTGCAGGCACAGGTGGAGCCGCATTTTCTCTACAACACCTTGGCGAATGTGCAAGCGCTGACTGAGCTCGACCCCCCTGCTGCCAACAAAATGGTCGGCCACTTGATCGAGTATTTACGCAGCGCGTTGCCGAAGATGCGCGAGAACACATCCACCGTCGGGCAAGAAGTCGAGCTCGTTCGCGCCTACTTGAACATCCTCAAAATGCGGATGGGCGCGCGCTTAGCGTTTGATATTGATTGCGCGGACGATGTCGCCCTGTTGCCGTTTCCCCCGCTGATGCTGCCCTCGTTGGTGGAGAACGCGGTAAAGCATGGCCTCGAGCCGCAACGCGAGGGTGGGCGCATTGACGTGGTTGCCGTGCGGGACGGCGAGCGCTTGCGTGTGATTGTGCGCGACACCGGGCGCGGGCTCGGTGAGGCCAGCACCCAAGCGGGTAGCGGCGTGGGGCTCGATAATTTGCGGCAGCGCCTACAAGCCATGTTTGGTGACAACGCGCGTTTCACGCTTGAATCCAATACCCCGCAGGGCGTAATTGCGACCTTGGATTTACCGGCCGCTGGCACACCGATCATACCGCCACCTCTCCCCGATGCCGCCCCCGCTATGCCCAAAACTTTCGCTGCCAAGACCTGGCAAGTCGCCGCAAAAACTCACAGCATCTGGGCGAATATCTTGGTGAAAACCTTTGTGGTCGCGTTGATACTATTGGGCGCATTATTCTTGTTCGCCCTCATCGGCATGGCGACAAATTTATGGCCGGTGGAATTCATGGGCGCTGAGCTCGGCGGGCTCGATGGCATGGCGCTTGGCTCGGTGTTGCTACTGTTTGCGTTCGCGCTCCTTGTGCTCGCACTGCTCTTGGTGATTGGCATCATCTACGGCTTGGGGTTTGTGGTGGTGGCGCTGTTGATAGGTGTCCCGATTATTATTTTGATTTCCATGTTCCCGATTCTCGCGCCGTTCGCACTTGGTGGGTTTGTGGTTTACTGGATTTGGATTCGGAAGAAAAATAAAGTTAAGGAAGGTGTGTGATGAACCTAACCGCAATCATTGCTGAAGACATGTGAGCGGGGAATTCGCGGCGCATGCGCCGTACCCGCAAGCGCCCAAGCCCGATAGAGCGGGCGCGGGAGTCGTGACAACCGAGATAACCGACGAGAACCCAACATGACACTTACAGCGATCATTGCGGAAGACGAACCCATCCTCCGCGCCCAACTTAAATCCAAGCTCGCAAAGCTCTGGCCTGAATTAAAAATTGTTGCTGAAGTGGGCGACGGTGAAGCTGCATTGGAGGCGATCAACGAGCATCATCCGCGCTTGGCCTTCCTCGATATTCGTATGCCAGAGATGACGGGCATTGATGTTGCGAAAAGTCTGGCGGCGGATGCCTCGGCAAACTGCCATATCGTATTCGTGACCGCGTTCGATCAATACGCGGTCGATGCGTTTGATACCGGCGCGATTGATTATGTGTTGAAGCCGTATTCCGACGAACGCTTGCAAGCTGCTGTTACGCGCTTGCAAGCGCGCTTAGCCGCCGTGCCGGTGGTGCCGCAAGATCTGAATGCGCTGATGCGCCACCTCGCCGAAAAGCTCAACCCCGGTGCTGAGAAACTGAAGTGGATAAAAGCCAATATCGGCGCGAATCTTCGGCTGATACCGATTGATGATGTGCTGTTTTTTCAAGCCGACGAAAAATACACGCTGGTAGCCACCAAAGAATTTGATGCGCTCATCAAAACGCCGATCAAAGAAATTCTCGATTCCATTGACACAGAAAAATTCTGGCAAATACATCGCTCAACCATCGTGCAGGTACGCGCGATTGAAACCGTGACGCGAGATTTTCGTGGGCAGGCGAGCGTGCGGGTACGCGACCGTAAAGAAAATTTAACCGTCTCGCGGCCGTTTTCGCATTTGTTTAAGCAGATGTAAAAAAATACTAAATAGCCGAAAGCCCAATACTGGCGCGGTGTTTAGCGATTTAGTGCATTTGACAAACGCGCAGAACGCGAGACACGCCACTTACTTGACGCGTTGCCCCGGATTGCGCTTCGCTCCATCCGGGCTACGGCTCCCTCTAGCCTGCCTATTTCACGGGGGTGGGTTCGAGAGTGGGTTGATGGGCGTGTGATTTTTCGCTCGAATGAGCGAAGGAATGTCGAGACATTCCGAGGG
>JAYVGG010000198.1:0-9213 GCA_043772475.1 Burkholderiales bacterium | reverse complement strand
TGCCAGATGCGCTCGAACATGATGTGCAGATAGAGCCACAGATCTTCCATCGCCCCGGCCACGTCGGTAATACCGGCGGGGGCCACGTCTATATGCTTTTCAAAATCTGCGAAAAGGTGGTGGATGATTTCGTCTTTATTGGCAAAGTGGTAGTAAAGATTGCCGGGGCTGATATTGATTTCATCCGCGATATGGCCCGTGGTGACGTTGGCAACACCCTGCTCATTAAAGAGCGCCAAGCTTGCGGCGAGAATGCGCTCTCGCGTGCGGGCAGAGCGCGAGGCGGGCTTGGCGGGGCTTGGGGTGGCTCTCATGGCGTAATCTTACACGGACATGATAAGCGGGACGTGATCAGCAGGACGTGATTGCAAGATTGCCGCAAACGCACAACTCTGCCATGCTCGCGCTATGTGGTTTCTCTACTTACTCGAATGCAAAAACGGTGCTTTTTACGCGGGCATTACCACCGACGTGGCCGCGCGATACGCGAAGCATCTCGCCGGAAAAGGGGCCAAGTACACGCGCGCGAATCCGCCGGTGCGGGTACTCGCACAGCGCGAATACGAAAATCGCTCGCTGGCCTCTAAAGCGGAATGGGCGCTAAAAGCGCTGCCGCGTGGCGAAAAACTCGGGTTTTTTAGCGAAAAAAAGGCGTGATTGCAAGTGAATCGCGCTGGGCAAAAATATTCTAAATTATTGTTCTGCCAAGAAAAATCTTGGTAGGCACGATTGGACTCGAACCAACGACCCCCACCATGTCAAGGTGGTGCTCTAACCAGCTGAGCTACGTGCCTGCAAGCTGCAATTATAGCGTACACCGGCACCTAGAACAATGTGAACATTTATACACATTTGCGAAAGCGCGTGGCGCAATGGTGAAAGCTACGGCAAAATGTGAACTGGCACAATGTCACAAACTGGCACAACGCCACAAAATGAAAAGAGCGATAAATGGCGCAGCAGAACGGCAACAGTGATTGTGCAGGCAGCCCCGCTTCCGTAGCCAACACGCCTAGCGAGCGCGAACGCCAACTGCGTGAATTCAGCGACAACATTCCTGAGTCCATCGCCTACATTGACTCGACACGGCGCTATAAATTTGCCAACAAAGCGTTCCTCGCGCTGCACGGTCTTAGTCACGGCGATGTGATTGGTAAGCGCGCCAATGATGTTTTAGGTGCTGATGCCGCACGTATTGCCGAGCAGCCGGTCATGGAGGCATTCAACGGTAAGACCGGTATCTACGAGCGCCTTGTTACCCTCGCCTCGGGTGAAAAACGCTGGCGACGCGTACACGCGGCACCCGATCTCACGAGTGCGGGTGTCGTGCAAGGTGTGTATTTATTTGGCATTGACATACACCAGAGTAAGCAAAGTGAGATCGCCGTGCTCGCCAGCGAGGCGACGATGCATTCCGCACTAGACAGTTTGCCTTTTCCGATCGGCTACATTGACCGTGATTTTGTGATGCGCGCGGTCAACAAGGCTGGCGCTATTTTTTTTGGCCGCGTCCCGCAACAAGTCGAGGGGCAGCCCGCTTCAAAGGTGATGTCGGCTACGCAATTCACCAAGTTCAAGCATGTCGGGGATCGTGTCCTCGCCGGCAACACGATCATGGCTGAACGCAAACTTAGCTATGGTGGTGCCGAACCCAAATGGCACCTACTACGCAGCACCCCGCGCGAGGATGCCAACGGCAAGATTATCGGTTTTTATACCTCAGCTATTGATATCGACGAGCGCAAACGTAACGAGCTCGAGCTCAAGCACGCCAATTGGTTATTGTCATCGCATTTTGAAAATTCGCCGCTGGCGGCCATTGAGTGGACGCAGGGCTTGCGCGTTCACCGCTGGTCTGAAGGTGCCGAGCGATTATTTGGTTGGCGCGCGGATCAGGTTGCCGAAAAACACTATGAAGAGTGGCAGTTTATTCACGAGGACGACCGCTTTTACGTGAAGGAGCTCGCAGCACAGCTAGGTACCGGCAGCGTCGCGCGCAACACCGCACTCACGCGCGTTTACCGCAGCGATGGGCAAACCATATGGGTGGAGTGGCACAACTCGGCCTTGCGCGACGAAGCTGGCGCTGTCGTTTCGATTCTGTCGCTTGGCCAAGATGTCACCACACGCCTCGCCGCAGAAGAGCGCCTCATTCACCAAGCAACCCACGACGGCCTGACCGGCTTACCCAACCGTAGCCTCCTGCAAGATCGGCTGCGCCAGGCCATGCTCAGAGCCAAGCGAACCGGCGCGCGCGTGGCAACCCTATTCATCGACCTTGATCGGTTCAAAGAGATTAACGATACCTACGGGCATCGTGCCGGCGACAACTTGCTGCGTGAAATGACGGCAAGATTTAGCAATTCGATCAGAGAAACTGACCTACTCGTCAGGCTCTCTGGCGATGAGTTTATGGTGATGAT
This sequence comes from Burkholderiales bacterium, assembly GCA_043772475.1. GTDB lineage: Bacteria > Pseudomonadota > Gammaproteobacteria > Burkholderiales > Usitatibacteraceae > UKL13-2. Next base: position 6,790 of record JAYVGG010000198.1, on the reverse strand, counting down.
TGAAGACGTGACCGATACCGCCACCCCGGCGACGGTGGCGAAAAAAATATTGGGCTGCGCGCGCGAGGCTGTGATTGTAGATAGCCACGCGGTGCATATTTCCGCCTCAATCGGCATCAGTCTCTACCCAGACGACGCCGACGATGTGGAGACGCTGATAAGCCACGCCGATATGGCGATGTACCACGCAAAAGAGCTCGGTAAAAACGGCTACCAAACGTTTTCGTCGGATCTCGCCGACAAGGCCATGAGCAATCGCTTGCTCGAAGAAAGCCTGCGGGAGGCGATTGTACGAAACGAGCTGGTTCTACACTACCAGCCGAAAGTCGATATGGCCTCGGGCAATATGATCGGCGCGGAAGCGCTCATTCGCTGGCAGCACCCTACGCGCGGCCTATTGGGCCCGCATATGTTCTTGCATCTTGCCGAGACGGGCGAGCTTGTTCATGCCGTCGGAAATTGGGTACTCAATACCGCGTTCGCACAAGTCCGCCAGTGGGAAAACGAGGGGCTCGTCAACGTTAAGGTCGCGGTAAATTTATCGGCCGGCCAATTCTCGGCAATCAAACTCGCCGATCACATTAAGACCTTGCTCGATGCCAACGGCTGTAGCCCCGGTGCCATCGAGGTGGAAGTCACTGAGACCAGCATGTTGCAAGACCCGGAGCTCGTTGGTCGCACGTTAGCGGCGCTGCGGGTGTTTGGTGTGAGTGTCGCAATTGACGATTTTGGTACTGGTTATTCGAGCCTGTCGCACTTAAAGCGCTTCCCGATTGACACCATGAAAATCGACCGTAGCTTTATTTCAGATGTACTCACGAGCTCAGACGATGCCGCGATTGTGACCGCCGTTATCGCACTCTCAAAGGCGCTCAATATCAAGGTCGTCGCCGAGGGGGTTGAAACTGAGGGGCAACGGCAATTTTTAAGTGAGCGCGGCTGCGATACCTATCAGGGCTATCTTTTTAATAAACCGATGCCAGCGGATAAATTTGCGGAGATTTTCCGCGCGCAGATGGCGCGGCAGCGTAGCTAGCCGCCGCTCACGCACGCGCCAAGATGCGCGGCAAGGGCTGCTTCATCAAAAAAATAATGGCAGATTTCGTGCTCACCATCGAGAAGCACCGGCACTTTATCGCCGTATTTTTCTTCCAGCGCCGGATGCAAATCGACATCCACCACGTTCACCGCATGTGACGACCCAATGCGTCGCTGAAAATCTTCCAGCGCAAGGATAAGATCGTCACACAGGTGGCAATAAGTGCGTGACAACACGGTCAGTGTTGTCACGGTGCTCATTTGTTTTCGATGCGAACCACAACAAGACGCGTCACGTCATCGCGTTTCACGACAATCGCCATCGCTTTTTTGGCATCGTGCTTGTCGATGATTTCATTAAATTGCTTGGTCGATTTAATATCTTCGGTGCCCACGCGCGTTAGCACGTCACCGGCGCGAATGCCGGCACGCTCGCTCTGCCCACTTGCTTCATCGACTAGCACGCCGTTATCCACTTTCTGCTCCTTACGCTCGGCGTCACTCATGTCACTTACCACGAGCCCGATTCGATTGGGCTTGGATTCCTTTTTCTCGTCCTTCTTTTTCTCTTTTGGCTTCGCTACCGCCGCAGGCTCTGCGGGCGTTTCGCCAACCGTAACAGCGAGATCTTGAATCTTTCCCTTGCGCCAAATCGTCAATGTGGCCTTGGTGCCTGGTGCAATCGCGGCAACAGTACGCACGACGTCTGAATTAGTATCCATCACCTTGCCATTCACCTTGAGGATGATGTCTTGCGGGAGTACGCCTGCCTTTTCGGCCGGGCTGTCTTTCGCCACGCCGCCCACCAACGCACCTTTATCGTTTGGTAGCGAGAGTGCTTCGACCATGTCCTTGGATAGGCCGCCGATTTCAACCCCCAGCCGACCCCGGTTAATCTTGCCCGTTTTAATAAGTTGATTCGCCGTATTCATCGCGATATTGATCGGGATCGAAAACGAGATACCAATCGAGCCACCGGAGCCTGAGTAAATCTGCGAATTCACGCCGATCACTTCGCCACGCATGTTAAACAAGGGACCACCAGAGTTACCGGGGTTCACCGCCACGTCGGTTTGAATGAAGGGCGTGAGCGCCTCGCGCGATTCGCGGGTTTTGGCGCTAACAATACCCGCCGTTACCGTGTTTTCAAACCCGAACGGTGAGCCAATGGCCACCACCCATTCACCTACGCGAACACGATCTGAGTCGCCGAGGGAGGCTTTCGGTAGCCCAGTCGCTTCGATTTTCAAGACGGCGATATCGGTACGCTCGTCGCTTCCAATGAGCTTCGCTTTGAATTCACGTTTGTCGGTGAGCGTGACGGTGACTTCATCCGAATCAGCCACCACGTGCGCGTTGGTAATCACGTAGCCATCCGCCGAGGTGATGAAGCCAGAGCCTTGGCCTAGTGGGCGCAGTGGCGCATCGGGTGCGGCCTTGGGTGTGTTGGGCACATTAGGGGCATTGGGTGTATTGCGCTTGGGCGCATTAGGGTTTGGCGATTGGCGCGGCACCATATCGGGCGGCAGGAAGCGGCGGAAAAACTCTTCCATTTCGTCGCCACCCTCGCCCCCATTGGGCATCGACCCGCGACGCGAAGACTTACCCGCGCGTGCTTTGGTGCTCACGTTCACCACGGCAGGCCCATGCTTATCGACGAGGTCGGCAAAATCGGGCAAGCTGGCGTGTGCGGCCACCGCATGGGAAGCCAGCATCAGCACCGCTGTCACACTTGCCGCACCGAAAAGACTACGCAGATTCACATTACGCAACATGTTTTCTCCATAACAAAATCAAACGGAAATAATCCCGCACACTAAAAAATTAAACGTTTTACTAACCCTAAAAGCTTACTTGGTCCGCCTGGTGACCCCATCCGCAATCTGCTGCACCGCGCCAATCGGAACCTCACCCATCACCGTGATTTGGTAATCGGCAACCGTGCGTGAAGCGAACGTAGTCGGATGATCCGACGAGCCGCCGGTAGCGGAAACGCGGCTACCTTCCGCCGCTTGCTCAGCAAATAATGATACATGCGAGACCCCATCTGAAAATACGAGCTGTGCAACCGGCTCGCGCCGCCCAGGCATGGGCCGCAGGAGCTCCATCACCTTACGAAAACCGTTCGGTAGATTGGACACATTCCAGCCGGTATCGACGTCGCGATCTTTGGTCGGCGCTTGCACGGCCTCATCGCGCTTCCAGCCTATGGCACGCTCGAAGCGGGAGCGTAGCGATTGGCGCGGCGCATTGCGGCTGACATCAAGCTGGGTAAAGGTGAATTGCTCGATCACCTGATTGCGCTCGTTATAGAGCCTTGCGCGCAGCAGTAGCCCGGTATTTACGTCGGCACACAGCGCTTGCATATAGCGCAATGCGTCTTTTGGTTCAAGCGTAATCCACTGGCAGTCAAAGCCCGCCACCCGCTCAACGCCCCCCACTTTCACGCGGTAATTTTCAGCCACATCGCGGGGGTTACCCGAAATCAGCGAGGGGAAAAATCGTCCGCTCGCCCGGCGATCAATACGTACCGTTTTTTGGTCAGGTTTGTAGCAAATCATTTCTTCGTCACGGCGCACGATCTCCATCATCGGGCCTTCGAGGGATTCGATTTTTTCATTTTCAACCCCACGCGCGTCGAGCACATGGGTAATGCGTGACGTGGTGGTGCCATCCGGTGTGGCGTGAACGAAGACACCGGTGTACGGGAGCTCGCGCGCCGATTTGACGATACGCTCAAGCCACTCGACGGCGTTCGCGTTTTGGCGTGCGGCATCGCGCCGCTCTTCGCGGGTTTGGGTGGGGGCAAGCTGTGCGTGAGCAATACCTGCCGACACCGCAAAACCGAGCACAAATCTCACCCCACATTGCTTAGCTGACAAACTCACCATGATTCCACTCTCACCATGCGCCAAGATTCAATCGTCCCCGAACCCCACATTTTTATTTATTTGTTCCCGGCCGCTTGCTTAACCACATTGGGCTTCACCAACGCGGCCGCTTGAAACCCAGACGTATTGGCAAATTGCCGATGCAATGCCAAGTAATCATTGACCCGCGTATCGGCTGCCGCCGGTGCCGACACAGCGGCCGGTGCGACAACAACGACGGCGGGCACACTCATACTTTGTTGCCGCCACGCGACTAAGCCAACCGCTGAAACCGTCGCAACCGAGGCCGCCATCGCAAGCATAATGCGCGTGCGTTTTTCTGGCGCCACCACTTTTTTCATCGCAGCCGGGGCGAGTACGGTAGGCTCTGAGGCAAGCTTCGCAAAAATCGCGTCGGTACGGGCGCGGCGCGCACTGACACCATCGAGCGCTTCGTTTCGCAGCGCCGCACCGATCACATGGTAGGTATCCCACTCATCACGAGCCACGTCACTAGCCCCGAGCGATTTAATTGTCGCCATGGACTCATCACGCGAAAGCTCGCCATCTACCAGTGCTGAAATTCTGTCGTTCATTTCACCATCTCCTGTCCTTCGTGGTGCCCATTTCGGGGCGCAGCTTTTCGGCTACCGCTTCGCGTGCACGGAAAATTCGTGAGCGCACCGTGCCGATTGGGCAGCCCATGATCTGGGCAATTTCTTCGTAACTCAATCCATCAATTTCACGTAGCGTAATCGCGGTTCGTAGCTCTTCAGGTAAGGCCGAAATCGTGCGATTTACGATTTCACCAATCTGCTTACTCATCAATTGTGCGTCCGGTGTCGCAATATCGCGTAAGCCGGGTGCGTCATCAAAGCCTTCGGATTCTTCCGCATCAAATTCAGTCGAGGTCGGCGGGCGACGCTTACGGCTGACCAAGAAATTTTTAGCGCTGTTAATTGCAATACGATAAAGCCACGTATAAAAAGCACTATCGCCCCGGAAATTCGCGAGCGCCCGGTAGGCCTTAATAAACGCTTCTTGCGTCACATCTTCTACTTCTGCTGGGTCTCTGACAATGCGCGAGAGCAAGCGTTCGACTTTGCGTTGATATTTAATGACGAGCAGCTCGAAGGCGCGCTTGTCACCTGCCTGCGCGCGCTCCACCAACACCTGATCGACATCGCGATCACTCATCACTGACTTTCCCGAAAGTGCCGAGCTAGACTGCGTGCCCGCACCATGCGCGTGGCTTACAGTGGCTCTTGCTCTGTCGGGTATTATAAACGCCGGGGTTGCCAAGTCGGTCATGTCTGCCTCTTTCTTTCTCGGTGTATCGGGTTGTTGAAATCCGCCAAAGGCCAGTGCTACCTCCAAATGACCCATCAAAGCGCCAAAAGTTCATTTTCTGATGCCATTTATAGCGTGGCCGAGATTCGTGCCGTCGAGCTTGCTTTTGCCGGCACCCACCCACGGGTAAGCCTCATGCAGCGCGCGGGTGAGGCGGTCGCCTTGCAGGTGCGGGCGATGCAAGCACGCGCTACCTCGCACACCGTGCTGATACTGGCGGGCCCTGGCAACAATGGTGGCGATGCCTGGGTGGCCGCACGCGCACTGCAAAAGGCGAAATGTGTTGTGAGCGTGTACGCCATGGGCGAACAAATAAAGGGTGAGATGGTGGCCCAAAAGGCGCGGGCTGCGTACCTAAAAAACAACGGTGTTTTGTACCCACGCTTTACCTCAAAGTCTAATACTGGCGCGGGGTTTGGTAAGTTTGGCATCATTGTGGATGGACTTTTTGGTATCGGCTTTTCGGCGCGTCACGCGAGTGCCGAAATGGCCGCCATCGTCACAGCTAGCCGTGCGGCGCGCTCTCGCGGAAGCCTTGTTCTAGCACTCGATAGTCCGAGTGGGCTTGATGCGGACACCGGGGTCGCTTCCGCCGAGGCTCTGGTGGCGGATGAGACGCTGACCTTTATTGCGCTAAAACCGGGGCTGCTGACGGGGGATGCGGCAGATTATTGCGGCACGATTCGCGTCCATACCCTAGGGCTTACCCTGCCCGCCCCCCACGGCCACGCCCTCACCCGGCCGCAACTCGCCGCGCGGCGCGCGAATACGCACAAGGGCAGCTACGGCCATGTGGGCGTGCTTGGCGGCGCGAGCGGTATGGTGGGTGCGGCCTTGCTCGCGGCACGCGCGGCGCTACTGTTAGGCGCTGGAAAAGTATCGCTAGGCTTGATGGCAAAAAAATCACTCGCCGTTGATTTACGACACCCAGAAATTATGTTCGCTAAACCAGCCGATCTGATCGCCCATGCGGGTGTCACCGCGATTGCGATTGGCATGGGAGCGGGATTCGAAACCGCCACCGACAAGCTTTTGCAAGCGCTGGTGGCAAACCCAAAAGCGGCCGTGATTGATGCGGATGCGCTAACCATTCTGGCCGAAAAAACGATCGCGCGGAGCGCGTTTTTAGCCCTTGCTAAAGCGGCAAAAAAAATATCAATATCGCCCCAAACCCCGCACCCCGCCTTGCCTTTCGTCCTTACACCGCACCCCGGTGAGGCCGCCCGCTTGCTTGGCGTGACAACGGTCGAGATTCAACAAAACCGGGTAGCGGCGGCACTGAAACTCGCCAAAAAATACGCCTCTGTTGTCGTGCTAAAGGGTGCGGGAACCATCATCGCCAATCCATCCGGCCAGTACGCGATTAACCGAACCGGCAACCCCGGCATGGCCGCAGGCGGCATGGGCGACGCGCTCGCGGGCATGATTGCGGCACGACTGGCGCAAGGCGATACGCCGTGGCATGCGGCGTGTGCGGGCGTGGTTTTGCATGGTGCTGCGGCGGATGCGTGTGTGGCGCGTGGCGTGGGGCC
>JAYVGG010000197.1:0-3478 GCA_043772475.1 Burkholderiales bacterium | reverse complement strand
CTGCGCGATCTGCTTATGCAGTCTGGCATCGCCGCACACGTTTTGAATACCCACGCCATGAGTGCATTTGGCGAGCTGCCCATGGGTGCTGCCTACCCACAGGTGTGGATTACACGCCCCGAGCTTGAGGCGCGTGCACGCGCGCTGATTGAAGCCTATCTGGCGCGCCCGCCGGCCGCGGAAAAAAACTGCCTAACGTGCGCCGAAAAAAACCCCGGTGAGTTTGATTTTTGCTGGTCTTGCCAAGCGGCGTTCCGCGTGGAAGCCCAATAAGGGCGCGGTGTTTGGCGCAGGCAGAATAAAAACGGCCGGTCGTGGCCAAGAAGCTTTGAGTGGATTTGGTGCTTCGTCAAACTAGAAATTAAAATTGGCACCCAGCGAGTAGATATTTAAGCGTAGCTCGCCGCCCGTAGAATCGTCACCGAGCTTTGCCACCCGCTGCGCTTCAAGGTTGACGCTAAGCTGCTTGCTCACATCGTATTTGAGGCCCACGCCAAGCACGTTGCCAACTTTATTCGCCGTGCCATTGGTCACGCGAAACGAGGGCGAGCCGACGAGGCTAAAGATACCTTGGGTTTTGGCGCGAATCACGCCAGCGCGGCCATAAACCCCGAAGGCTTCGCCAAGCGGCGCGCCAAAAACCACGTCCACGCCAACCCCGGCACTTTTGTAGAGCGCTGAAATATCGAGGCGGCCCGAAGTAGGCGTAAAGGAGGCGACAGACTGCGAGCTATATTTGCCAAGGTCGGCGTAGTAAAGCTCGACGGCTACGGCCGGTGAAAACCGATAGCCGCCACCTAGGCGATAGGCCGCATCTTTATTGTCAATCGTGGTTGAGCTGGGAAAGAGCCCGTCGGTGCGAAAGCCGTTATTGATCTCATCAACAGAAAGATTGCCGGTAGTTGCGCCAAACGAGACGGTGCCGTAAAAATGGGCCGCTGACTGCGCGGCAGCGACTGTCGGGGCTAGGAGAAGCGCTAGGGAAGATAAACAGCATTTAATGTTCATGATTTCTCCAAAAAAATGGGTTTAGAAACTAATTCGCAGCGCGAATAAATTTAGTTTACCCCCACCGCAACTTCATCGCCACCACGGCAAGTGCCAAGCCGAGCGTGACGATATTGGCAATAATAATCGGCCAAGCACCAAGCAGCACGCCGTATCCCAGCCAGAGCACCACACCAGCGGTAAAAATTAAATACATCGGCAGCGAGACATCTTTGGCCGATTTGGTGCGAATAATTTGCACCACCTGAGGCACGAACGCTACCGTGGTTAAGGTGGCCGCTACCGTGCCGAGGAGGTCAGTCGTATTCATGTTTTGAGTGAAAACGGGGTGAAGCGGGTATCGCGATCAAAGTAGTCTTCACCTTCGGCGCGCTTTAAGGCGCGCACGATGCGGATGGTGATCGGCAGCATGATGATTTCGACAATCACTTTCAATGCCCATTGCGCGGCCATGACTTTGAGGATGAGCTCGGTAGACCAAATGCCGCCAAACGCCAGCGGGTAAAACAAGAGCGAATCGACCCCTTCGCCGAAGACGGTTGAAACCACAAAGCGCCAGCCCATCTTTGCGCCGCTCGCGGCAATTTTCATTTTGGCGAGTACGAATGAATTGACGAATTCGCCGCAAAAATAGGCAATGATGGAGGCACCAATAATGCGCGCGGTGCTGCCAAATACAGTCTCGTAGGCGGCCTGATTGGGCCAGCCTGCGGCAGGCGGCAGCGCCACCACCACGGCGGACATCACCGCCGCAAATAGCATCGCGCCGAAGCCCGCCCAGATCACCCTGCGTGCTCTGGCGTAGCCATAAACCTCGGTGAGAATATCGCCGAAAACATACGAGAGCGGGAAAAACAAAACACCCGCACCAAAGACAAAGGTCTCGCCAATCCAAGGTAGCGAAAACGGCAATTGCACCGCCGCCGCTTTGGCAGGACCGATCAGATTTGAGCACAGGTAGACCGTGATGAAGCCCGCCATCACAAGCTCGTAGTACCGATAGCTGCGCTGGGGTGGCTGTGGATTAGTCATTTTTTCACCTCACGTTGTCGCACCATTTCAAATAGCGCAATCGCCGCCGTGGCGGCCGCGTTGAGTGACTCCATCTTACCGGGCATGGGGATTTGCACGCGGGCGCTGGCGGCCGCTACAAGCGCAGGCGAGAGGCCAGCGCCTTCGTTACCGATGAGCCAGGCGGTGGGCTTTCGTAAATCGCAATCGTAAATTGTGCGCGTGCCAAGCGGGGCGAGCGCTAAGGTTTCACCGTGAAACTCGCGCACAAAATTAAGCACATCGGCGCCCTCAACGATATTGAGCAAAAAATGGGCACCCTGCCCGGCGCGCAATACTTTCGGGGCCCAGGCGAATGCGGTTGTCGGCGAGCACACGACTTCATGCACGCCGGCGGCAGCCGCACTTCTGAGCATCGAGCCTACGTTACCCGGGTCTTGCACATCTTCGAGAACCAATACTGACGCGGCTTTTGGGGCAGTTGGCTTTGCCACAGGGGTTTCGATGGTGGCGATCACGGCGGCGGGTGAATCGAGTGCTGAGGCTTCTTTCATTAAATTATCGGCGAGCACGTATACCCGCGCGTCCTCGATTGTGGCGAGCAAGGCGACGACTTCGGGTGTTTTGATTGCTGACTCTGCAATAACGACCTGCGTGGGCAACCCCACGGCTTCGCGATAGGCGCGCACGAGGTGAATGCCATCAAGCACGGTGAGCCCGGCCTTTTTTCGCTCACGCGACGAGTGCGCGAGGGCGATGAGTTGCTTTACAAACGCGTTATCGCGCGAGCGTAGCGTTTTCATCTGGCAAGCCGACGCGCTAACGTGGCTGCTGCCACGCGCACCGGAGCAAAGCTCATGCGGTGAATGGGGCAAGGGCCAAATTGCGTGAGCGCTGCCATATGTATCGCCGTGCCGTAGCCTTTGTGTTTGGCAAATTGATACTCGGGATATTGCACATCAAACTGGCAAAGCTCTAGGTCCCGCGCGGTTTTCGCCAGTATTGAGGCTGCCGAAATCGCCTCCACCAAACGATCTCCCCCCACCACCGCGCGGCCCGGAATATCGACTTTCGGCAAGTAGAGGCCATCGACTAACATTTGGTCTGGGCGGCACGTTAAGCCCTTCACCGCGCGCGCCATGGCGAGTAGGCTCGCTTGCAAAATGTTAAGGCGATCAATCTCTTCAACACTCGCACTCGCAACACAAAAATCCGCCGCACGCTCGCGTATCTCGAGATCAAGCGCAACACGGCGTTTTTCAGACAGTGTTTTCGAGTCGGCGAGCCCCTTTATCGGGCGCTTTACATCAAGCACCACAGCGGCCGCAAACACGGCACCCGCCAAGGGGCCACGCCCGGCTTCATCGACACCACAAATAATTTGTGCGGCCATGGCCTTCATTTCGCGGCTGCGCTTTTAGCGCGCGCTAAAAACGGCCGTAGCGCGTCACGTACCCGC
>JAYVGG010000196.1:0-6387 GCA_043772475.1 Burkholderiales bacterium | reverse complement strand
TTTTGAATCCCGCCGCTTCAAACGCGGGCTGCCAATCTTCCACACCAGCCATCAAGGCCTTGCGCCATTTCGTCGGCACCTCTTGGGCAATGTAAAACGTGATGGGTTTGATTGGTTCAGAAAGTGCTGCCGTCGGGTCTTTTTTCTCAAGCCGAAAGCGCGTGATGTACTCGCGGCCGCGCACCCCCGTGCGCTCGCCGCCGTATTCCAAAAATGGCTCGGTGAAATAGCCGACACGCTCATCGAAAAACCGCCCCTGCATCGGTTTTTCGGGGAGTACCGCAAGGCTTGTGTGCAGCACGGCTGTTTTGGTGGGGTTTCGCGTCACGCTTGGCATTTGCGGCATCCCACCTGCCGCCATTTGAGGGAACGGCACGCTCGAAAACGTTACCGTGGCGCGCACTTGTACATTCTCTGCGAATACGCGCACTTGGCCAATCAAGCTACGCGATGGGTCGATGGCACCGAAGCCCATCGGCCCCACATTGCGGCCATCGATCAGATCGTTTGAGCTTGAGAGAAAAAGTCGCGATACATCAATCACCGCCCACTTTTCTTTGGGTGCGGGCGGCTTCTCTTTTTCATCGGTTTTTTTATCGTCCTTCGCGGCTACCTTCGGCTCAACCTTCTTGGTAACTTCGGCACTTTTGCTTTCATCCGCGCTATTTTTCTTCGCAATTTCGGCATCAATCATTACCTTCATTTTTTCTTTTGCCGCTTCGAGTTTAGCCTCGATACTTTCCTTTGCCGGCTCGGCCTTGGCCTTGGCCTTGGCTTTTTCTTTTTCCTTCTCCTTCTCGGCTAGGCCTTCGGCATACGCTTTCTCGTCAAATTCCTTGCCCTCCTTGGTCGCGGTCTCTTTGGCGAGCTTCAATTTTTCGGCGGCTTCCTTTTCATTTTTTTCTTTTTCGAGCGCGGCTTTTTCATCCGCGCGTAGCTCCACCGAGCGTTCGTTTCCTTCCGCTTCCACCTGAAACGCCATCACAATAGGGGCGAGATCGGTGGCATCAATGGCCGCCTGCAAATCTGGCGTACCGCGATTGCGAAATGAAACCGAGCGCATCAAAATACGATTTTCCACACGCTCAAATCGCACCACGCGCGAGCCCAAGGGCAGCCCGTTAAAGCCGCCGCCAGCACTCGCTTGTGACATCTCTACTGCCCACAACATATCGCGGCCCAGCAGCTTTTCAGGCAATTCAAAATAATGCCGCTCGCGCACCTTGTGATACAGCACGACACCGCGTGAAGTCTTGGCATCTTTGGTGATGACGGTATCGTATTTGCGTGGCTCGCCGGGCGCGCCACCGAACGCGCTGGCCATCGCGGCGGCGGCACCCGTAGGCGCTGAGGCACTAGGGCGATCAGGCGAAGGTGTAGGTGCCGAGGCGGGCGCTTTTGCAGGCGCAACGTCCTTAGACACAACATCTTTTGGCGCTACGGCGATTTTTGTCGTCGTCATCGGCGCGATTGGTGCCACGCAAGAGCTTAAAAACAAGGCTGCCACGGCAGCACAAAGAGGGCGTTGAAGAATCATGGAGGGTCAGCCTAAAAAAATGCGTTTGGCAGGTGCCAACGAGGTTTCCAGTTTACTGTGAAGCGCCCCTAAAAAAACGTAAGCCACGCGGCGTGCTGGCGGGCTTCGCGCGCAAATGCGTTGCTATTCAGCCACTTATCCCGTATAGTCGACTTTGTGCGGTGCAACAAAGTCGTGTTTTTTGGCTTAGCATCGTGAGTTCATCGTCTCCCGCCCCCGCCATTCTCCTCGAAGCCCGTTCCGGGTTCTCTATCGAATCGCTAATTTGGTTGGTGCCGATGTTTGGCGCATCAGCAGCGATTTTCTGCTTAGCGATCCATTTTATTTACTAGCGATTGGCCTTGGCCAATCGTAGATGGATTTCGTCGCGCCTTTTTGAAAAGCGCCGCTCAAACTTGGGCGGCATCATTGAGGTTATTGAAATGAAATTTGAAACATTAGGCTTAAATAAAGCCCTTCTCGAAGCGATTGCATCGGCCGGCTATACCGACCCCACCCCCGTGCAAGCGCGCGCCGTGCCTGAGGCCTTGGCTGGCCGTGATTTGATGGTGTCGTCCCAAACCGGTAGCGGCAAGACGGCGGCTTTCATGTTGCCTGCGCTGCAAATGCTCGCTGAGCCACACGCAGTGGTCGGCAAGGGCCCACGTGTACTCGTGCTCACGCCTACGCGTGAGCTTTCCATGCAGGTCACCAAAGCAGCCGAGACCTACGGCCGCAAAATGCGTAACGTGAAAACTGTTTCCGTTGTCGGTGGTATGCCTTACCCAGTGCAAAATCGCCTCTTAAAAGCGGGCGTTGATATTCTGGTGGCAACGCCGGGCCGTCTTCTCGATCAAATGCAATCAGGCCGTGTTGATTTATCGCGCATGCAGCTTTTGATTCTTGACGAAGCCGACCGTATGCTCGACATGGGCTTCAAGGAAGACATCGAAGCAATCGTCGCCCAGACCCCAGAAACCCGCCAAACCCTACTGTTTTCGGCCACCTTGGAGCCAGGCATTGTTCGCTTAGCGACCTCGATGCTGAAAAACCCGCTGCGTATCGACGTAGCCGGGCATCAAACTAAAAACGTCAATATCGAACAGCGTCTGCACTTCGCCGACGACATGGCGCACAAAAATCGCCTGCTCGATCATCTCTTGCGCGATGTCGATATGCAGCAAGCGATCGTGTTCACGTCTACCAAACGCGCGGCCGATGATCTCGCGAGCAATTTGCACGAAGCAGGCTTTTCAGCCGCCGCCCTGCACGGCGACATGCGCCAAGCAGCACGCACGCGCACGCTGCAAGCGCTGCGTAAAGGCGGGCTACAAGTATTGGTCGCAACCGACGTTGCAGCGCGCGGTATCGACGTGCAAGGCATCTCACACGTCATCAATTACGACCTGCCACGCCAAGCCGAAGACTACGTGCATCGCATTGGCCGCACCGGGCGTGCTGGTCGTAGCGGCATCGCGATTTCGCTTGCTAACGTGCGTGAACATTTTCAAGTGAAGCAGATCGAGCGCTTCACCACACAAATGATTCCGGTTACCACCATCCCCGGCTTAGAGCCTAAGCAATCGTCATTCGACCCGCGCGGCGCGCGTAATGGTAAGCCAGCTGGTGCGATGAAAAAATTCGGCGGCAAGCCTAAATTTGGCGGCGGCGGTGCATTTTCAAAAGCGCCACCACGGCCCGCAGCCGGCAACCCCGGTAGCTGGGCCAAGCCTGCTTCCGCGTTTGTTAAAGCGGGCGCTGGAGCGGGTGCGGGTGAAAAACGCAAGCCGCAAGCGCGCCGATTTGACGCGTAAGGTTAACGTGTTGGAATGAAAAAAGCCCGCGTTTAGCGGGCTTTTTTTCGGGCTATATTATTTTACCTACCGGCCAGAACCCCGCGCCAGATATGGCGTTTCGGCCTTTTGCGGACACCGTGATTAACTCAACCCCATGTCTTTCGCACGCTGATCCATGAGTGCTCGCGCAGCTACTTTTTTCGCTTCTACACGCAACACCGCGAGTGCATCATCAAACTCGGTATCAATATCGAGCTTATCCGAATCAAGATCGATCAAGAGCGGGTGTGAGGCCGCGCGGTCGATAGCGCCTTCATCGACGCTATCGCGAAAATGCTCCACCATGATCGCCTGATTTACCTCGAAATCATGATCGCGAATGTAGGCCGCTAACCTACTCGCGGCGCCGAGCTCACTTGCCTCGCCATCTTTCACCGCCGCGTCAAAACGCCCAGCCAGCGTGGGTTTCAAGAGCATGCGCGCGATCAATTGAATCGCCAAACTAGCCGGTGCTATCTTGGTGCGGCCCAGTACCATGGTGGGCTCGCGCTTGGGGCCTTTGCGCCAGGGTTTATCGAGATCGCGCTGGGTCGGTTTTGGGTTGCCATCGCGGTAGGTCTCGGGTGGCGGGCGGCGCTGAAAATCATTGCCGCGTGCGCGCGCGGCACCCCCGGCGTCGCCTGCGGGTGCTGCGTTCGCGAACGGCACCATTCGCTCGACTTCCATCGCACCCAAGCCGACCGCCTCGGCCAATCGGCGGCGCAGCATTGACGCTAACGCAGGTGCCGTCTTGCCCGACACCTGCGCGATGAGCGGTTTCGCATTCGCGAGGAGTCGTGCGCGACCTTCTTCGCTGCCTACGTCCACTTCACTCGCCAATCGCTCAAACAGCACGCTAGATAAGGGTTTCGCAGCTTTTAGCGCTTCTAAAAAACCGTCTTTTCCGAGTCGCCGCACATAGGTGTCCGGGTCATCTTCTTCGGGCAAAAATAGAAAGCGAATATCTTTGCCGTCAATCAACACCGGCAACGATTGCTCCAGTGCCCGCCACGCGGCACGTTGCCCCGCCTTGTCGCCATCGAAGCAAAACACGATGTTGCCAGCCATCCGCAAAAGTTTTTCCACATGCACCGGCGTGGTCGCGGTGCCGAGGGTTGCCACCGCGTTTTCCACGCCATTTTGCGCGAGGGCCACCACATCCATGTAGCCCTCAACAACGATGGCGGTTTCGGTATCGCGTATGGCACGGCGCGCTTGAAACAGGCCATACAGCTCGCGGCCTTTTTCAAATAACGGGGTCTCGGGGGAATTCAGATATTTCGGCTCGCCCGCGCCAATCACGCGGCCGCCAAAGCCAATCACGTTGCCGCGCGTGTCGAGTATCGGGAACATCACCCGATCCCGAAACCGGTCGTAGCGGCGGCCTTCATCGTTGTCGATCACCATCCCGCACTCGGCGAGTGAGCTTGCGGTGTAGTCCGCCACAGCCGCCTTCAAGCCCTGCCAATCATCGGGTGCGTAGCCGAGTCCAAATTTAGCCGCGATCTCACCAGTGAGCCCGCGTGATTTGAAATAATCCACCGCGCGCGGCGTGGCTTTTAGCTGCGCGCGGTAAAAGTCCCGCGCTGCACTCATCACCTCCCCAAGGCTCGCGGTGGCTTGCGCGCGTTCGATTGATTCTTCCCGGTTCGCCTCCACCGGCATCGTCATGCCGACGGCTTCGGCAAGCTCGCGCACCGCATCGCGAAAGCCCATCCCAGAATATTCCATCAAAAACGAAATCGCCGTGCCATGCACCCCGCAACCAAAGCAGTGATAAAACTGCTTGGTTGGGCTGACCGAAAAGCTCGGCGATTTTTCGTTATGAAACGGGCAGCACGCCGAGTAGTTTTGCCCGGCCTTTTTGAGCTTGACGTGCCGGTCGATCACATCAACGATGTCAACGCGGGAGAGGAGCTGCTGGAGGAAATCGGGTGGGATCATGTTGCGCCGATTATACGAGGCCGCGATTTATCCGAGCCTTGCCTTCACCACACCGGACAATTTCCCCATATCCGCACGCCCGGCCACGCGTGGGCGAAGTGCCGCAATCACTTTGCCCATGTCTTTGCCGCTAGTGGCTCCCGTCTCGGCAATCACCGCGTCCAGTATTGCCGCAAGCTCGGCTTCCGACAATTGCGCGGGCATGTAGGCTTGCAAAATACCGACTTCAAATTCTTCTTTTGCAACCAAATCTAAGCGGTTCCCCGCTGTGTATTGCGTGATCGAGTCTTTGCGCTGCTTCAACATTTTTTCAATTGTATTGAGCACGATGTCGTCGGTAATCTCGATACGTTCATCGACTTCTTTTTGTTTCAGTGCGGCTTGCAAAAGCCGAATCGCGCCGAGCTTATCGGTCTCGCGCGCCTTCATGGCGGTTTTCATGTCATCGGTAATGCGTTCACGTAGTGTCATTTTTGATCCTCAAAATAAAAAAGGCAGGTAGCGTTTCGCCACCTGCCTTAATGTATTCAAAAAAATTGTAGGCTTAATACAATTTTGGCGGCAACATCTGGCTACGCAGACGTTTGAAGCGGCGTTTCACGGCGGCGGCGTGCTTGCGCTTACGCTCGGCAGTGGGCTTTTCGTAGGACTCACGGGCGCGAAGGTCGGTTAGCAAACCGGTTTTCTCCACAGCACGTTTGAAGCGACGTAGGGCAACGTCGAAGGGTTCGTTCTCTTTTACGCGAATAACTGGCATCTTAAAACCTTTCTAGCTTTCTAGTTATGCCCAACCAACCTAAAGGCTGTGGGTCTGAAGTTGTGCTGCACTGTTTTCTTTACCGCGAACCCTCGAAAGGAAACGCAGGAAAGCCCAATATAATAACCACTTACGCCACTTTTGCCAAGCCCCACCCGGTAAATCGGCGCTCTCGGAAGCCCTTAATTGCTGATCCTCGGAATCGAATCCTCCTGCGACGAAACCGGTGTGGCGCTCTACGACACCGTTACTGGCCTCGTTGCCCACCGCCTACACTCGCAAGTTGCCATGCACGCCGAATACGGCGGCGTGGTGCCAGAGCTTGCCTCGCGCGA
>JAYVGG010000195.1:0-2180 GCA_043772475.1 Burkholderiales bacterium | reverse complement strand
CCCGTAAACGCGGGATTGCAACGCTCTGTGCGACGTAGTAATGTTGTCATCATCATTTCCTAAAATAGTTAACCCTGATTGGGATAGCACATAGATAAGCTCGGTGTAAAAAATTTCAAGAGGTGGTTTTGCGTGCGCGCTTTGTTGGATAATGTTTTTTATTGCATCCGTCAGCCGATCTGCTGCGTAAAACGTTAGTCTGGTTGACAGAAAAAGTTATATTTTTTACCCCTCGAAAGGAATACCTATGAACAACAAACTCATCATCTCCTCTGCACTCGCCGGGCTCGTTGCGCTCGCCGGTGTGAGCGGGCACGTTGCCGCACAGGACAAAAAAGCCGAAAACGAAAAATGCTACGGGGTCGCCAAAAAAGGCATGAACGACTGCGGCACCGCCACCCACTCGTGCGCCGGTAAGGCTGCTAAAGATTTAATGCCTGACGAATGGAAATATGTGGCCAAGGGAACCTGCGAAGCCATGAAAGGGTCGACCAAAAAGCCCGGTGGCAAGGCCGATGCAGGCGATGGCATGAAATCAGACATGAAGAGTGATGCGAAAGCGGCTGCCAAGTAAGCATCGCGCCATGCGTGAGAACGTGCAAGACCCGATGCAAACAACATGCCCTCCCACCAGAGGGCATGTTTTTTTGTGCGCGTGCGGCGTATGAAAGCGCCGTCTGCTATAGACGCACGGCAGGCTGGCATTGGTCTGCGCGCGCCGCATTACGCCGAGCTCATCGAAAAAAAGCCGCCGCTAGGCCTACTTGAAATTCATAGCGAAAATTTTTTTGGTGACGGCGGCCCGGCACTTAAGACGCTCGAAAGTTTTCGCGCGCACTATCCCATTAGCTGCCACGGGGTCGGGCTATCGCTGGGCTCGACGGATCCTATTTCAAGCGAGCACCTCGCTAAATTAAAGCGTCTTGTTGATCGCATCAAGCCCGCGATTGTCTCAGAGCACCTTTGCTGGGTGGGGGTGGGCGGGCAGTATCTCAATGATCTTTTGCCGCTGCCGTACACCGAAGAATCGCTTACGCACGTGGTCTCGCGCATCGACCAGGTTCAAAATTTTCTCGGTCGACAAATCTTGATTGAAAATCTATCGAGTTATCTCGAATTTTCTGACTCCACGATTCCTGAGTGGGAATTCATCGCGCGCGTTGCGGCAATTTCCGGCTGCGGCATCTTGCTCGACGTAAACAATATCTATGTGAATGCGTGCAATCACGGCTTTGATGCGCGCGACTTTATCGCGGCGATCGCGCCAGAAAGTGTGGGCGAAATTCACTTGGCAGGCTTTGAAGACACCGGCGAATTACTTATCGACACCCATGGCGCTGTGGTGAGCGAGCCGGTGTGGGCGCTCTATGCGGCGGCGATTGCGCGCTTTGGCGCGGTGCATACCGTGGTGGAGTGGGATACCGATATACCGGCGCTAGACGTACTGCTTGGCGAAGCCGCGCACGCGAATAAGGTGCTGGCCGCATGACGCGCCACCACACCGAGCCAAGCGGCCTACGCGCGCAGCAGCACGCCTTCACGCGCTCGCTCGCGGGGGCAGCACCCCCATCGGGCATTCTTGGTGGTGTGATGTCGGCCGATGCCCGTATCGCCGTCTATCGCCACAACGTAGCGGCCACACAAGCCGCTGCGCTCGTGGCAACCTACCCCGTCGTGCAGGCGATTGTGGGGGAGGAATTTTTTGCAACACTTGCCAAAGCGTTTCCAAACGAGCACCCCTCCCGCTCGGGTGACGTGAGCCGTTATGGTGAAAATTTTGCGAGCTTTCTCGCCGGATACGATCACGCCACAGCGCTCAACTACCTGCCCGATGTGGCCAGGCTTGAGTGGGCGCGCCATCGCGCCTTGGTGGCGGCTGATAGTGCGTCGCTCGATCTTGCGCGTATTGCGGCGGTGCCCGCGTTGTCTCAGGCGGCGATCCACTTTCACCCCAACCCCTCGCTCAGTCTCATTGCCTCACCATTCCCGCTTGACGAAATTTGGCGCGTCAATCAGCACGATTACCGTGGCGAGATGGCGCTTGATTGGGACGATGCGCCCAAGTATTTCGCCGTCTTTCGGCCAGAATGGGAAGCGAATATCGCGCGCCTTGGTGCGGGGCATTTCGCTTTTTTGAGCGCGCTCACGCAGGGTGCGGCACTTGCCGACGCGCTCGAGAT
>JAYVGG010000194.1:0-3433 GCA_043772475.1 Burkholderiales bacterium | reverse complement strand
GTGGGGTGGCGGCAGTTTGGGGTGGCGTGGGGGTTGGCGCCGCTTTGCTGCGCGAGGATTTTTTGGCCCTCTTGCGCGCCCGCTTTTCGGCTTTAGGCTCAGGCGCTGCTGCGGCCGTTTTCGGGTTGCTGGGGCTGGCCGTGGTCGTAGCCGTAGCATCGGCCTTGCCTTTTGCAATCGGGTTTAGTGAAGCCGTAAAGCCTGTTGGCCCTTTCTGCGTGCGAAGTCCGCGTGGGCTGGCCCCTTCGTCGGCATTGCCCAAGAGCGCCACCAGCCAGACGTGCAGCAACACCGACAACAGCAACCATTTTGCAAAGGTTGGATTGCGGGCGATGAGAGCGCTGAGTTTGGTGCGAAGGTTTATCGGCGGCTTTCGAAGTCTATATATGGCTAAAACGGGGCGAAAAACTCTACCACGATAAGCACCTGCCGCCGCCGCCCTACTTCTTCGGCACGAAGGTCGTGGCCGCCGGTGTTGGTGCGCCCAGCGCATCAAGGCGCTCGCGCGCAATCGCGACATCGTTGGCGAATTCGCGCAGGTGCCGCTCGCGCTCCTCACTTTGCCACTCGGCATCTGAAAAAACGCTCACCGAGTAGCTCTTGGTGGTGTAAATTTTATCTTGCCGGCGCGGCACCAGATCGCGGTCGGGGAAGGTATCGGCCTTTAATAAAAAACCATCTACATCGCGCAGCACCAGCGGGAAAACCGGCGCTTTATCGCGAATCAGTTTGCCGAAAATAGTTAACTTAAATTCGGTTTTGCCTTCTTTAACTTCGTCGTTAAAGACGGCGAGTGCGAATGGTTTTCCACGCGCATCATCAATGCGCCCGGCAATCACGTAGCGCCCCGCGCGATACACTTCCGCTTTCAGGTACAAATTAAGCGAGCCGTTTTCAAGCGCCTCGCGCACCATGCCCTCGCCCGCCCACTCGGCCGGTGGCAGTGGCGTGTAGTAGAGATCAAAAAACGTGAAGCCCGTTTGTTCGCCCACCTTAAACAACACCTCGATACGAATAGCCCCGGTGTGATCGGCGAAGCCTTGCTTTTGTGGCGAAAATTGCAGGCTTAACGTGCCATCGTTGGCCGCCACATCGCCCGCAAAGCCGAGATCGTTGAAGCTCACGCCGACACGCGGGCGCTTGGACGGTTTTTGTCCTTGTTGTGGCGGGTCAAAAGCAATCGCCTGCGAGGCAATCATGGGCAATACGTTGCCGTCTTGGTCTACCGCGGTCGCGGTAAATAAAACGCTTTCTTTACCGACCACAAAAATGCGCTCTTGCGAGGTGTTGAGTCTTACCGTTTGGTCGGTGATTTTGTCGCCGGGCTTAGCGAGTTTTTTGGTTTCGAGTACCGGCCGATTCGGGTAGCTCTGATCGCTATGCTCATCGAGCGAGCGTGATTCGTGTGGGTAGCGGGTGGTGCTGCGGTAATGGGCCAGCACTTCTTCGGCGCGCGCCAAGCGCTTTTTCCAAAGTGCTGTTTGGGCCGCTGGGTCGGTACTGGTTTCGCTTTCGGTCATGGCATCGTTGCCGGCAACACCGGCTTGCAGCGCGCCGCGCGTGGCACGCAGCGGTGGCGACGGTGTGGGCAAGGGTGTTGCGCGCGTGATCACGGCGGTGGCAGATGCGGAATCCGGGCGGGTAAGGTGCCAAAGGCCGCCGCCCGCGAATGCCGCAAATAATAAGAGCACTGCGAGCAGCCCCCAGGGGCCTAGTCGTTTCACGTTGGGCGACGCATTACGGCGTGATGCCGCAGCCCGGCGGGCTTAATTCGCGTAGGTAACCATATCGGCACGTACCGGGCCGACAATGCCGCCCCAGTTGCCGTTTGCGTAGTGGTTGTAATTTTCACCATCGTCTCGCAGTGAGACGGTGTGATTAGTCCACTTCACGCGCCCACCTTCGTTGGCGGCGCTACCTAGCGTGAGATCGTTGCAAAACCAATTGCCGGGGTTGCAGAAATTGGCCCCTGCCGCGCCCGAAACCGCACCGCTCGAATGATAGGCAACGACTTCATCATCTTGGCCAGGTAGTAAGCCGGAATAAAGTGTGCCGTTTGCGCCAGCAAACATGTAAAACATCTTGCTACGCGTGTTGTTATGGTCGTACATGGCGCGCGCGGTAGAGGTCTTCAGGTCGCCCACCAAGGGCTCGGAAAGTAGCCAGCTACCGGAGTCGGCTAGTTCAGAGCCGCCCGCCGCGCCGCCAGCCACATTGACCCACTTGATATTCCAGCCCACCTGCGTGGTGCCATCGCTATTGCCGCACTGACCGGCGGCGTTGGGGGAGGCGTTTTTCTTGTAGCGGTTGCTGCCACCGTAGAGGCCCAAGGTGTAGCCCATCATTAAGTCACCCGCGCTATGCGCCGCCACGTAGCACCAGTTGGTGCCGGTGCAGTAGCAATCGAGCGCGTCGCGCACCAGGTAGTTTTGCGTTGAGACGCGATTGTAGCCATCCCAATTGACCGATTTTTTGTTGATGCCGGCTGCCGTCGTCGCAGGCCCCCAGTAGGTGAAATCGCTATGGTTACCGAGCTGCCCGCCGCCGGTGCGGCCGTTTATCCAGAGCGAATAATTGGTCGAGTAGGCAAACGCCGAGAAGACAAGCGTGAGGGCTGCCGCGCCAAAACTAAACCACTTACGGGAATTTTTCATGTGAGCCTTCGTTCGCGCAGATTTTAAGTAATAAAGCGACTATAGGCACGGCAGAAGCCCGCGTCAAGACCGAAAATACGACACTTTGGCCAATGAAATTTGCCCATTTTCACCTCACCCGCCCGGCAAGCCGGTTCAGTGTCAAAATGTGCGCCTTCACCGTACACCACGATTGTCATCATGTTCACAAAATTATTTGGCCGTAACGGATCCCCTGACGCAGCCGCTGAGGCGGACGCAAAGGCTGCGGCGGATGCGGCACGCGAAGCGATGTCTGCCGAAGAAAAAGCTCTCTGGCAAGCGAAGCTGCAAGCCGCCACCGGCGACGATGCGGCACTGCTTGCGCTGGCCAACGACGCACCGCTCCTCGATATTCGCCACGCCGCCGTGCAGGCGATACAAAGTGAAGAAACCCTGAAAGCGGCCGAACGCGCTTTTCGTGATCATGATCGGCGTGTTCACCGCGAGGCCAAGGCCAAGCTTGATCGCGCGATTCACACTCGCGAAGCGCGCGCAGCGGCCAGCACACTGCTCGATGGTGGCGATGCGCTGTTAGCACTCGAAACGATCCCGGCAAATCGCTTGGTCGAGCTGGATCACGCTTGGGCGGCGATTGATACAGACTTACTCGATGCGCCGTTAATCGCGCGCTTTCAGGCTATCGACACCGCACTTTCCTCGCGCGTGCGCGAGCGTGGTGAGCAGCAGTTGACCCTAAAGCGCTGGCTGGCAGACACCGATCGGGTGCTGGCGTATCACATGGATGAATGTTTGAAAGC
>JAYVGG010000193.1:0-5463 GCA_043772475.1 Burkholderiales bacterium | reverse complement strand
GAGGCGACGCGCTTTTTAAGGTCGCGCGCTTTGCCCACGTAGATCACCTCGCCCGCCGCGCTTTTCATGCGATACACCCCCGGTAGATGCGGGAGTTGGGCCAGATAGGTGGTGGGGTCGAAGGGGGTGTCGGTCATGAAAAATAGCGCGCTACTGCTGCGAAATATGCGCCCTCACCGCTGTAAATACGGCCTCAAATGTTGCGGCCGTTAGCCGCTTGGTATTCGTATTGTAGCGAGAGCAATGGTAGCTATCGAATAACACGCGGCCATCGGGTAAATCATGTTTATTTGCGTGGCCAAATTTAGCGCTGCTTTTTTTGAGACCGAGTGCCATCAATATCGCATCGTGGGCGATGCCGCCGAGAGCGAGCATGGTTGTCGTGACGGGGAGGGCGGTGATTTCAGCTCCAAGATAGTGATTGCACTGGCGAATCTCGTCGGGGTTGGGTTTGTTGCCCGGCGGTAGGCATTTCACGGCGTTCGAGATGCGCGCGTTTTTGAGTTTAAGTTTGGTGTCTAACGCGCCATCGGCTTTCACGGTGGTGGGCTGGCTCGCGTAGCCGAATTTATGCAACGTCTGGTAGAGGAGCTCGCCCGCGTAGTCGCCCGTGAAGGGGCGCCCGGTGCGGTTGGCACCGTGGAGTCCGGGGGCGAGGCCGACGATGAGGAGTGCGGGTGCTTTCACGCCGAATGGCGGGACGGGCTTACAAAAATAGGTCGGATGGTCGCGTTTTACCTCATCGAGAAAGCTTGCGAGGCGTGGACAATCGCGGCAATGTTCGTCGTAGCTTTTCATGGCATCCACCAATAAAAAGGGCACGGAAAACCGTGCCCTCGTTGTATTTCGTTTCCGAAAACTTACACGCGACGACGATATTCGCCGGTGCGGGTGTCGATCTCGATCTTGTCGCCGTTTTCGCAGAACAACGGCACCATCACTTCGTAGTTGGTCGGCTTGATGCGCGATGGCTTTTGTACTTTGCCCGATGTATCGCCACGCACGGCGGGTTCGGTCTCGATCTCGCGCACAATCGACGTGGGCAATTCGATTGAGATGGCCGTGCCGTTGTAAAACGTGAGTTCGCAGGCCATGCCGTCGTCGAGGTAATTGAGCGCGTCGCCCATGTTGTCGGGCTCGACTTCGTGCTGGTTGTATTCGCTGTCAAGAAACACATACATTGGGTCGGAAAAATAGGAGTACGTGGCTTCCTTTTTTTCGAGGTTCACGACTTCAAATTTGTCGTCGGCTTTATAGACGGTTTCCATGCCCGCGTTGGTCAGCAGGTTTTTGAATTTCATCTTGACGACCGCCGAGTTACGGCCAGATTTGTTGTATTCGGCTTTGAGTACAACCATTGCGTCTTTGCCGATCATCACGACGTTGCCGGCGCGGAGTTCCATTGCGATTTTCATACGAGTACCTTGGTTGGGTTGGGTTGCTGTTTTCGGTGCGGGTGAAATCCAGCGACCAGCAGCAAAGCCTTAAATTTTAGCCACTTTTTGCTGGCTTGTCATCACAAATTCCACCAAATTGCTCGCTAAATCAGGCTGTTGGGTGAGTTTTGCGGCCCAGTTTTGTGCGTGCCGCCCGATCGCGGGCAGGTGGGCGTGAAAATCGTTCCATGCGGGCGCTATTCGCGTTGAATCCTGCTCATTCCAGGCCATTGAGAGGGCGCGCAGGGCGTTGGCGGCATCGGCGGCTAGGCCGTTGCAGTACAGAGCGAGAAAGGCTTCTAGCTTGGCTAAATGCGCGTTTTCAGCTTGTGGGTAAATCTGCCAGATAAAGGGCTTGGCGGCCAACTGCGCGCGCACGAATGAATCTTCGCCGCGCGCAAAGCAAAGATCGTGCGCGGCGAGGAGGGCATCAAAATCCTCCTGCGGCACAAAGGGGTGGGTTTGAATTTTGACGTGCTTACTTGGCGTGTGTGCCAGCGCGGCGCTGCCCAGTGCTCCTTCGGCGAACGTGCATTCGTAGTTTTTTCCGCTCGTAGCCAATGCATTGAGGAGGGCTGCGAGCGCTACGTTTGGGTAGCCAAGAACGTAAATTCGCAAAGGAGAATTATCGCCAAACGCTAATACTGGCGCGGGGTTTGGCCGATTTTTCTCGCGCAAAATACCGCCCGTTTTCGGCGTGAAACCGGGGAAAAAAAACGTTTTGGTGAGCGGCAAGCGTGGATGCGGCGAGGGCATCAGGTGGTGCTCGCCCACCCATGATTCGGCGCTCAGGTATTCGAGATTGAGCCACACCGGAGTAGTGGCTTGCGTTGCCATTGCCGCAAGATAGTCGCGGGGCAGCTCACAGCCAAAGGCCTCGATTACGCATTCGCTGGGTAGCAGTGTTGGGGCTTTTTTCCAGACAATGATTTCGATGCCCTGGATAAATTGTTGGGTGAGGGTGAGATCGAGCGCAGGTGCGATTTTCTGGAAGCTTGCAAGATCATCCACGATGAGACGTGGTGCGATGCCAAACTCCGCGTGCAATTGCCTCGCTAAACGCCAGCACACGCCGATGTCGCCAAAGTTATCGACAACGCGGCAAAAGATGTCGCAGGTAAAGGCTAGTGGCCGCGTCATGATGCGCTCACGCCGCCCGACTAGCCTAGCGCAAGCACGGCCTTACACGCGGCTTGATAGCGCGCGTCGTCTGCAAGCGCTGGCAGGTTGGTGTGCGCGAGCATTTGCGAGATATGCGCGGATTGTTTGGCGTTCGCGGTGATGCCATGGGCAACCAAACCCGCCAGCAATTGATCGCACACGCCTTGATCGTTACAGAGCAGCACCATATCGCAGCCGGCATTAAATGCGGCCAACGCGCGCTCGACAACACCGCCCGCAGCCGAGGCCCCCTCCATCGACAAATCATCGGAAAAAATCACGCCCTTAAAGTGAAGCTCTTCACGCAAAATGTTTTTCAGCCACTTCGCCGAAAAGCCCGCTGGCATCGGCGAAACCTTGGGGTAAATCACGTGGGCGGGCATCACGCCCTGCATCAAACCCTTACGGCTCAAATCCGCGAAGGGCACCATGTCCTCATCGGCAATGGCGGCGTACTCGCGCTCGTCAATCGGGATCTCGTGGTGTGAATCCGCCTTCACGTAGCCGTGGCCGGGGAAGTGCTTGCCGACGTTGCCCAAGCCCGCATCGGCTAGGCCGCGCATCAAGTGCCCGGCCAGCATCGACACGATGCGATGATCGCGGTGAAACGCGCGATTACCAATCACGCCGCTCTCGCCGTAATCGAGATCGAGCACCGGTGCGAAACTAAAATCTATGCCGTGTGCGGCAAGCTCGCGGCCCATGACGTAGCCGACTTCTTTGGCCAAGCCGGTTGCGCTTAGCGGGTCTTTATCCCACGCTTCGCCGAGTGCGCGCATGGGTGGAATTTTTGTGAAGCCTTGCAAAAATCGCTGCACACGCCCCCCTTCGTGATCGACCGCGATCGGCAGCGGTGGCTCGCGAAGCGCGTGGATAGTGGCCGTTAGCGCTTTGAGCTGATCGGGCGAGGTGAAATTTCTCGCAAATAAAATCACGCCGCCGATGAGCGGGTGGGTTAAGCGCGTGATGTCTTCCGCATTTAATTCGAGGCCGGGAACATCGCCCATCACGGGGCCTAGGGGTAAATTTATTTTCATGTATATGACTTTTGGTTTATGAGTCTTGGTTTATGCGTCTTGGTTTATGAGTCTTGGTTTATGACTCGTGGACGGTTTCAATAACTACGAAGGCAAGGGCCTGATCGGTTTCATCAGACAAAGAAAGGTGGGAGGCGGATACGTTAAGTGCTGCCAATCGTGCGGTGAGTTGCGGGGAAGTTT
Organism: Burkholderiales bacterium; assembly: GCA_043772475.1. Taxonomy (GTDB): domain Bacteria; phylum Pseudomonadota; class Gammaproteobacteria; order Burkholderiales; family Usitatibacteraceae; genus UKL13-2. The sequence continues at coordinate 1,646 of JAYVGG010000193.1, read as the reverse complement.
TAATCAAGGGCTTTCCGCGCGCATCGTGAGAAATTTCCACGTCATGCCAGCCGACTTCGGCACTAATGCCCGTACCGAAGGCCTTGGAAAAGGCCTCTTTCGCCGCAAAGCGTTTGGCCAAGAGGCGCGCGGGCTGTGGGCTTTTGGCGTATTCGGCGACTTCGTTTTCAGTCAAGATGCGGTGTAAAAATCGGTCGCCAAATTTTTCAAGCGCTTCTTCAATGCGCTTGATATTCACAATATCGGTGCCGATACCGAGTATCACTGGGCACGCTCAATGGCCGCCAAGTAGCCGCGCACGGCCGCAGCCATGCCGACATCAAGCGCATCAGCAATCAGCGCGTGGCCAATAGACACTTCATCCACAAACGAAATCGCGCGCAAAAACGGCGTGAGGTTAGGCTGGTTCAAATCATGCCCGGCATTTACGCCAAGGCCTAGAGCCCGCGCGGCGTTTGCGGTGTCTACAAAACGTTGCAGCACGGTTTTTTCGCGCGCGGTGCCGTATGCGCTCGCGTAGGATTCGGTGTAAAGCTCGATGCGGTCAGCACCCAATTTTTTTACCGCAGCCATCTGGCCAGGATCAGGATCCATAAATAAACTCACGCGAATTCCACGTGCTTTGAGATCCGCGATGAGGGGCGCTAAACGCGCGCCGTCTTTGGCCAGATCCCAGCCGTGATCCGAGGTCGCTTGGCCTTCTTCATCAGGCACCAGTGTGCATTGGTGGGGCAGCGCTTGCCGAACAATGTCGATCAAATTATGGAACGGGTTGCCCTCGATATTGAATTCAATACCGGCCCGAGAGGCAAGCAGGGTGCGGAGTTCGGCCACATCGCTCGTGCGAATATGGCGCGCATCGGGGCGCGGATGTACCGTGATGCCGGCGGCACCGGCATCGAGTGCCACGGTAGCCGCGTGCGTGACGCTCGGGATGCCGAGTGCGCGCGTATTGCGAAGCAGCGCCACTTTATTGAGATTGACAGAAAGTTTGGTCATTAGATTTCTCGCAGATCGCGAATCAATTGGCGGGTGTGTAACGATTTTTCGCCTAGCAAAGCATTGATCGCGCCGCGCATGAGTTGCTTGGATTGTTGCAAGGTGATGGCATCTGAAAAATCGCGTGCCGCCACGTCAATTAAGGTCTTGCCGCGTAATTGTAGACCATCGGGTTGGCCGTATTCGTTGCTGCGAATGGTTGGCGCGCGCGTGCCGTTGACCGCGGTGGCACCACGCTCGTGGAGGTAAAGGTAAGTGGCATCGGCACGAATTGGTGCGCCCGAATCCAGCTCGGTCTTGATCGGCAGCGCGTAGCCTAGCTCTTCGAGTAGCGTTAATTCAAAGCCGCGTAGTGCGATTTCGATTTCGCGTGCGTCTGCCGCGAAACCAGGCTTTGACTGCGCGCAAAGCTTTTCCACCGCCGTCTCATAAGCGTCAAACAAAACCTCATGCGCGTCTTCACGATGGGTCAGCTTTAAGACAATTTCGTTCAAATAAAACGCCGACATCAGCGCTTCCCCACGCAATTGCGTAAAGATGCGCGCGTGCTCAACGCGTTTTAAGGTCTTCATATCCGATTTGCCGAACCAGCTAAGGGCCAAGCCCTGAAACGGGTTCAAGAGGCCGCGCATGGTGCCGGTGGGGCG
>JAYVGG010000192.1:0-9384 GCA_043772475.1 Burkholderiales bacterium | reverse complement strand
GCCGAAACCGATCCCGACGGAGAAATTGATTGGGGCGTTGAAGCAGTGGACCTCTCACCTGCCAAAAGCCGACCCGGCGTAGCGCTAAGCACCGCGCGTCACTGGCTGGAAAGCCAATAACGGCGGGGGGTTTCGATCTCTTTGGCTACTTTTTGCGAGGCACCGGCGCTTTAGCGGGTGCGGTGGGGGTCTTCGCGGGTGTAGCGGGTGTAGCAGCCGGTGGGGGCGGGGCAGAGTTGCCGACGGGCACGTAAGACCTAAACCGATCCGGCAATCTTGGCTGCGTGCTGTACTTCTCAAGCGTCGCACCCAAACTTTCGTCCAACGCGGTCAACCTAACATCCATCGGCGGGTGGCTACGGTAGAGCAAGCTCTTGCCCGCATCTTTGTGCCCACTTAATTCGTGAAGAAGTTGCAAGACGACCGGCAAGCCGTAAGGGTCATAGCCTGAGCGGGCGGCGAGTACCATGCCGGCGCGATCTGCTTGAAATTCGTCATCGCGTGGGAGACCCTTCACGTACAACTCTTTCATGCCCGAAATCGAACCTTTTACCCAACTCTTGCCAACTTCTCCGCCTAACCCACGGTTGCCAATTTTTCGATCAGCAACCGCTCCGAGAGCCGTCGTACCCAAGCTGGCCCATCCGCCTTTTTTTACGGCACGGAGGTGATGTTTCATGATCACATGCGCTATTTCATGTGCCAATGCACCGGCCAGCTCCGACTCGGATTTCAAGCTATAAAGTAAGCCCGTGGTAATAAAGACCTTGCCGCCGGGTGCCGCAAACGCATTCGGATACTGTGAATCAATTACGGCAAACGTCCACGGCAGATTAGGGCGTTCAGAATTAAGTGCAATCCACTTACCGACTTGATTCACATAACGTTGCACGCTGTCATTCGCAAGCAGCGGCGAAGCGCCTAAAAGCCCGGCCGCCATGCCGTCGCCGAGTTCAATCTCTTCGCTCTCCGGGATGTCGCGCAGTGCGTCATTCGCATCTTTTAATAAACTTTTTGCGGTATCAAAAGGCGATGAGGGTGCGCTACCGCCCCCCAGCCCTTTTGTAAGATCACCAAGACTGCCCGGCATACCCATCTTGGATGCCCCGGCACACCCGCCGAGTGCGATCACTGCACTCACCGCCAAACTAATTTTTTGTACTTTGTTCATTTTTTTGCTCCTGCGGCTGCGGCGGTTGCCGCATCACTCGCGTCCCCTGCAATATAGGCAACGCTGGTTGCTCTCACATTACCTTGCGAGGCCACGCGGCGCGCGTCGGAGTCGGATGCCTCAAACCTTTTCATGGCAGCCAGTGCAGCCAGATTAGGCTCTGCATCCTTTAGCGATTGCTCATCGAGCCCGCGAATACCGACTGTTGCCACCTCGTTTTTTCTGGCACCGCTACTGCCGCCGCCAAGAAACCGATTGAAGTCGCCCATCACGCTCCCACCACTTGTGCTCTCAGATTGCACTACGGTAGCGCCGCCGCCGATGTGCATAAATTTAACGTAACCAATATCGGAGTCCACCTTCACGCGCCGCCAGAGGCCGACCGCACGCTCGAGCGCTTCTACCTTGGTTTTGTTGGGCAGTTGGCGTATCAGGCGGGATGCCTCATCGTTTTGCGCGCGCAGATCGGTCGCTTTGTTGGTGGCGAGCTGCGCGGAGGCGCTTTGGGCGACAAGTGCAACTAAAACCGATACGGCGGCGAAAGCTGCCTGCCGACAATGTTGTTTTTTCATGGTAATTCCCCTTCAAACTTAAGCTTACATAAAATGTTGCGAGCAATAGTTTCGCATGATTGTGGGTCGCTAAGTGCTACAACGCCAAGCGCTGCCAAATAGTAGACGTAAGCCCAGCCGAATTCATTGTGTAAAAATGCAGCCCCGGTGCGCCGCCGTCAAGTAGCTTGTCGCAAAGATCGGTGACGACATCGAGGCCAAAAGCTTTGATTGACGCAGTGTCATCACCGAAGCCTTCCATTTTGCGCCGAATCCAGCGTGGAATTTCGGCCCCGCAGGCATCCGAAAAGCGCGCGAGTTGCGAAAAGCTTGCCATCGGCATGATGCCGGGAATGATCGGGATCGTAAGCCCCATCGCGCGCACTTCATCGACGAAATGAAAGTAAGCGTCGGGGTTGTAAAAATACTGGGTCATGGCTGAATTGGCACCGCACTCAACTTTGCGCTTAAAGTTTTTAAGGTCATCTTGCAGGCTGCGGGATTGGGGGTGGCATTCGGGGTAGGCCGCGACCTCGACATGGAAGTAGTCGCCATGCTCCTTGCGAATGAACGTGACAAGATCCGAGGCGTGACGAAATTCACCGGCGATTGCCATACCTGAAGGCAAATCGCCGCGCAGCGCCACGATGTGTTTAAGGCCGTGCGCGCGGTATTGGCCGAGAATCTCGCGAATACTCTCGACCGTTGAGCCGATACAGGACAGATGCGGTGCCGCATCGTAGCCGGCGGCCTTAATATCGATGACCGCGCTTAACGTGCCCGATTGGGTGGAGCCGCCGGCACCAAAGGTGACCGAGAAAAATTCGGGTTTCAGTGGCCCTAGCTGGGCTATCACTTCGCGCAGCTTGGCTGCACCCTCTGATGTTTTCGGTGGAAAAAATTCAAAGCTAACATGCGGTGATGCGTGACGGGTGACAGATGACATATAGACCCCCATGGGTGTGCTGACCTGCAAAAATTAAAAAGGGCGAGCCATCTTCCGATGTCTCGCCCCACATGCTTGCCTTAAACCTAGTAACGATACGTATCTGGCTTGTAGGGCCCTTGCTTAGAAACGTGGATATAGCCTGCCTGCACATCGGTCAATTCAGTCAACTGTGCGTTGAGTGTTTTGAGCTGCAAGCGGGCAACTTTCTCATCCAAATGCTTGGGCAGGGTGTACACGCCGATGGGGTACTTGGCGGTCTGGGTGAAAAGCTCGATCTGGGCAATCGTTTGGTTCGCAAACGAGGACGACATCACGTAGCTTGGGTGGCCGGTACCGCAGCCTAAGTTCACAAGACGACCCTTGGCGAGCAAGATGATGCGCTTGCCGTCTGGGAAAATCACGTGATCAACTTGGGGTTTAATTTCTTCCCATTTGCATTTTTTCTCGATCGTTGCAACGTCGATTTCGTTATCGAAGTGGCCGATGTTGCACACAATCGCTTGGTCTTTCATCTTCGCCATATGGTCATGGGTGATGATATGGAAATTACCGGTGGCGGTGACAAAAATATCGGCTTTATCGGCCGCGTAGTCCATGGTCACGACGCGGTAGCCTTCCATCGCCGCTTGCAGCGCGCAGATGGGGTCTACTTCGGTTACCCAAACTTGCGCTGACAGTGCGCGCAGTGCTTGGGCCGAGCCCTTGCCCACGTCGCCATAGCCCGCTACCACGGCTACTTTGCCGGCAATCATCACGTCGGTTGCGCGTTTAATCGCATCGACCAGGGATTCACGGCAACCATAGAGATTGTCGAATTTCGATTTGGTCACGGAGTCATTCACGTTGATCGCGGGGAAGGCGAGCTTGCCGTCTTTATGCATCTGGTACAAACGATGCACGCCAGTCGTGGTTTCTTCGGTTACACCTTTGATCGCCTTCAAGCGCACTGAGTACCACTTTGGGTCTTTCAGCAATTGCGCTTTGATCGACGCGTACAAAATAGTTTCTTCTTCCGAGGTCGGGTTTGCGATAACCGAAGCATCGGTTTCGGCACGCGTGCCGATATGCAGCAGCAGCGTTGCGTCACCACCGTCATCCAAAATCATGTTGGTGTAGCCGCCATCGGCCCACTCAAAAATACGGTGGGTGTAATCCCAGTATTGAACCAAGGTTTCGCCCTTAACGGCGAACACCGGCGTACCACCAGCCGCAATCGCGGCGGCGGCGTGGTCTTGCGTGGAGTAAATATTGCACGACGCCCAGCGAACTTCGGCACCCAAGGCTTCGAGGGTTTGGATCAGCACAGCGGTTTGGATCGTCATGTGCAAAGAGCCCGTGATGCGCGCACCCTTGAGCGGCTGCGCCTTGGCGAACTCTTGACGAATGGCGATTAAGCCGGGCATTTCGGTTTCAGCAATTTTGATCTCTTTGCGGCCAAATTCGGCCAGCGAAAGATCGGCAACAACGTAGTCGTTGTTGATGAGATTTTGCGGTTTCAAGATTGCGTTCATGGTGATGTCCTTATCGAAGTTCATAATGCGCGGGCGAAAAAAAGCGCCCGCAATCGGTTTGATTGCGGGCGCCGTTTGCTGCTTGTTCGTTTCCGAGCCTGGATGACTATTGAAAGCCAGTCGCAGCGCCCCTCGGAAAAACGAATTATATCAAATACTTATTCTTACTTCAAGCCTGCCGCATCACGCAACATGGCGGCCTTATCGGTGCGCTCCCACGTGAATTCGGGCTCGTCGCGACCGAAGTGCCCGTAAGCGGCGGTTTTTTCGTAGCGCGGCTTCAAAAGATCGAGCATTTGCACGATGCCTTTCGGACGCAAATCAAAATGCGCCTCGATGAGCTTGGCAATTTTGTCATCCGAAATCACGCCAGTGCCCTCGGTGTAAACCGTGATGTTCATCGGCTTCGCCACACCAATCGCGTAGGCGACTTGGATCTGGCACTGACGCGCGATACCGGCAGCGACAATGTTTTTCGCCACATAGCGCGCCGCGTAAGCAGCGGAGCGATCAACCTTGGAAGGGTCTTTGCCCGAAAACGCGCCACCACCGTGGGGGCAAGCGCCGCCGTAGGTATCGACAATGATCTTGCGTCCGGTCAAACCGCAGTCACCCTGCGGGCCACCAACCACGAAGCGGCCGGTTGGGTTCACGAGGTAACGGGTGTTCGCAATCCATTCTTTGGGCAACACGGGCTTGATGATGGTCTCAATAATTTCTTCGATAGCGGACTTTTTCATCAGCTTGCCGTCGGACATTTCCGGGTGATGCTGGGTCGAAAGCACGACCGTATCAATCGAATGCGGCTTGCCATCGACATAGCGCATCGTCACCTGTGATTTCGCATCCGGGCGTAGCCACGGCATGCGGCCATCGCGACGAAGCTCAGACTGGCGCTGCACCAAGCGGTGTGCGTAGTGAATTGGGGCGGGCATGAGGGCTGTGGTTTCATCGCACGCGTAGCCAAACATCAAGCCTTGGTCACCGGCACCTTGATCGAGATTATTGTCTTGCGCGTTATCCACACCTTGGGCGATATCCGGGCTCTGCTTGTCGTAGCACACCATGACCGCGCAGCCGCGATAGTCGATACCGTAGTCGGTATTGTCGTAGCCGATGCGCTTAATGGTATTGCGCGCAATACCAATGTAATCAATGTTGGCGTTGGTGGTAATTTCACCAGCAAGTACCACGAGGCCGGTGTTGCAAAGCGTTTCAGCAGCCACGCGGGAGCGTGGGTCTTGGGCTAAAATTGCATCCAGAATTGCGTCCGAAATTTGGTCCGCAACTTTATCCGGATGGCCTTCGGAAACCGACTCCGAAGTAAATAGAAAGTCATTCATTGGGTATCCCCACAGTCGTTAATAAAATGGTTTGGTCGTGCTTGTGAACTGCATAAAACCCAAAAATTTTAGCAGAACGCGCGCGCCAAGCCTAGCCCTAACCGCGAATAGGGTAGGCGCATGACGTGGCTTCTGCGTCTGTTTGGCGCACTGCCCTTGCCACTCAATCACGCGCTTGGTGCCGCCCTCGCCTATTTACTCTGGTGGCCCTCTGCGCGCCATCGTGAGCTCACGCGTGCCAACGTGAATCGCTATGTCAACTTTTGCAACGCGCCCGCAGCACCGCGCGGCGTGATCGGCGAGCAAGGCAAAAGCTTGACCGAGCTCACGCTCGCGTGGAGCGCATCGCTACCAAAAGTGCTGGCTCTTATTAAAGACTGCGAAGGCTGGGCGCATGTTGAAGCGGCACAGGCTGCCGGGCGGCCCATCATTTTTGTCACGCCCCATCTAGGCTGCTACGACATCGCCGGGCGCTACGTGGCGCAGCGCACGCCGATCACCGCTTTATACCGCCCGCCCAAGCTCAAGTGGCTCGAGCCCCTCATGCAAGAGGGCCGCGCGCGTGGCGGGGCCAGCACGGCACCAGCGGATGCAAGCGGGGTGCGCGCACTTCTCAAAACGCTTAAAGCAGGCGGCAGCATCATGATTTTGCCCGACCAAGTGCCGGGGGTTGGCGATGGGGTATGGGCCGATTTTTTCGGCACGCCTGCGTATACGATGACACTGCTACCGCGTTTAGCGCTCTCGACAAATGCGGTTGTACTATTTTTTTTCGGCGAGCGACTGCCAAGTGGCAAAGGCTACCGTATCCACGTCGTGCCAATGACTGAAACCTACTCTGCACAAAAAGAAATCGCCGCCCGCCAAACCAACGCGATGGTGGAAAAACTGATCGTGATGGCGCCCGCGCAATACCTGTGGGGCTACAATCGCTACAAGCAACCAGCGGGCGCGCCACCGAGCCCCAGCCGAAACAAATAATCTACGCCAAACACAAGCATTGGCGCGGGTTTCCAGCCACTTCTCTCATTTTTTATGCGCCTTGTTCTCCTCCTCCTTTGGCTTTTGCGCTGGCTCCCACGCAGGTGGGTGATTACCTTGGGCTATGCGCTTGGCAATGTGTTGTTTCGCTTTGGCCGGCGGCGGGTTTCGCTCATTAATTTAGCAAAGTGCTTTCCCCAAAAAACCGAAGCCGCGCGCGAGCTCATCGCGCGCGGCGTGTTTCAGCGGCTCTCCCGATCAGCTCTTGAGCTCGGCCACCTTTGGTACGCACCACGCGATGAGGCCATCGCGCACATTCGCCTCCTCGACAAGCACCATATGGATTGCTGGGCCGGCAAAGCGCCGGTGATCGTACTGGCTCCGCACTTCGTGGGGCTTGACGCAGGCGGTGCGCGCTTTTCTTACGAATACGCCAACGTAGTCTCGATGTATTCGCAGCAAAAAAATAAAGTTTTTGATCGCGCGCTCAGAAAAGCCCGCTGCCGCTTTGGGGACCCCACACTCGTCACCCGCCAGCAAGGTCTGCGACCCATTCTAAAAGCGCTCAAACAACATCACCCGTTTTACTACCTGCCCGATATGGATTTCGGCGCGAAAGATGCCGAGTTTGTGGATTTTTTTGGCGTGAAGACCGCGACCGTGACGGCACTTGCGAGGCTTTGCGAAATCACGGGGGCGAAGGTGGTGCCGCTGGTCACCAAGCAGACCGAGCAAGGCTACGAGGCGCGCTTTTACCCAGCGTGGGAAAACTATCCTAGCGACGATGCGGCGGTGGATGCGCGCAGGCTAAATGCGTTTTTAGAAGAGCGCATCCTCGAAATGCCAGAGCAATACTTTTGGGTGCATAAACGCTTCAAAACGCGCCCAGAAGGCGAAGCGTCGTTCTACCACGAGCGCCGCGCGTAGAATCCTACTATGCAAATCAAATTCACCAAAATGCACGGCCAAGGCAACGACTTCGTGGTGCTGAACGGCATTGCCGATGCGGCGCTTAGTACGCTTACGCTCGAGCAGATTCGCGCACTCGCAGATCGGCATCTAGGCGTGGGCTGCGATCAAATTTTGTTGGTCGAGCCAAGCAACAATGCCGAAGTCGATTTTCGTTATCGTATTTTTAATGGCGACGGTAGCGAGGTGGAGCATTGCGGCAATGGGGCGCGCTGCTTCGCGCAATTTGTGCGCGAAGAAGGCCTCACCACATTGAGCGAGATTCGCGTTGCAACCATAAACCGCAATCTCATCCTCACGGTGGCCGCCGACGGCACGATCACTGTCGATATGGGCGCACCGCGCTTTGCCCCACACCAGATACCCTTCGTGGCCGAATCCGAAGCGCCGCACTATGGGCTCATGGTGGGTGACACCAAGCTCGATATTGGTGTTGTCTCGATGGGTAACCCACACGCCGTAACGCGTGTGGAAAACGTAGAGTCCACGCAGGTCGCTACGTTAGGCCCGTTAATCGAGCATCAATCAAGATTCCCGCAAAAAGTAAACGCGGGCTTTATGCAAATCATCGCGCGTGATCACATTAAGCTACGCGTATGGGAGCGCGCGGCGGGCGAGACGGCAGCCTGCGGCACGGGCGCGTGCGCGGCTGTCGTGACCGGTATCAATTGGGGCTTACTCGACGAAACCGTGCGCGTGAGTACGCGCGGTGGCGAACTCAAGGTAACATGGCAAGGTGCAAAAGATCGTGGCTCCCCCGTGCTGATGTCGGGTACAGCGACTACGGTATTTAAGAGCGAAATTTCAATCTAAAACGGACGAGGTTACTGTGTCAAATCACGAAATGACGATTGAAAATGTTGCTGGCTTTCTCAAAGCAAACCCCGATTTTTTTGAGCAATATCCCGATGTGCTCTTAAAGCTCACCGTCTCGCACCCGCATGGCGAGCACACCGTGTCTATCCCCGAGCGCCAGCTCATCGCCACGCGCGAGAAAGTAAAATTGCTCGAAGGAAAATTAGCCGAGCTCGTCGGCTTTGGCGAAGATAACGACAAACTCTCTGAAAAAATTCACGCGCTCACGTTAAAGCTCATTGCCGCACGTAGCTTTGAGGCCACCCTCGATACGCTCTACCTTGATCTACTTGATCATTTCCAAGTGCCGCATATCGCGGTGCGTTTATGGAACGTGGCGGTGCCGGATCTATCGGCGGCGGCACCCGAGTTTCGCGAGGTATCGGCCGAAATTAAACAATTTGTTTTCGCCATGGGTGACTCCTACTGCGGCGCGCATCCTGTTTATGAAACGCACCTTTGGTTTGGCGAGCACGCGCCGCATCTTAAATCGTTCGCGATGGTGCCGCTACGGACCGAAAGAAACTTCGGGGTTTTGCTCATGGCCTCCGAAAACGCCGAGCGTTTTTATCACGACATGGGCACCCTTTTTCTCTCCCGCGTGGGCGATCTTGTTGCCGCGAGATTGGCGCAGTACCTGACGTTCACCCATGATGCGGTAGCGTAATTAAAAGCGTGTGGATGATCTCGCCGAAAAGTATTTAGCCACCCTCACGCATGAGCGCAGGCTCTCGGCGTTAACGGTTAAACACTATCGGCGTGACCTAGCATTGCTTGAAGCCCTATGCGCCGAAACCCAGCAACCACGCTCACTTTCGGCACTTCTCGATACCGATATCAGGCGCTATGCCGCGATGCTGCATAGCCGTGGGCTGGCACCGCGCTCGATTGCGCGCGTGCTCTCGGGCTGGCGTGGGTTTTATACTTTTCTCACCCGCGACGCAGGTGGTGTAAATCCCGCTGCCGCGATCAAAGCCCCTAAAGCCGCCAAGCGATTACCTGAAACCCTCTCGCCCGATGAAGCCGTGAAGCTTGTCAGCTTTGAAGATGATTC
>JAYVGG010000191.1:0-9514 GCA_043772475.1 Burkholderiales bacterium | reverse complement strand
CAGGGAAGCCGGAACACGTCATCAACCCCGGCAATATCCCCGTCGTAAAAGTAGATCGCGGTGGCCAAGTGACCTATCATGGTCCTGGCCAAGTCGTTGCCTATTTATTACTCAACCTCGCGAACAAGCCCTACGGTGTCAAAGTACTTGTGAACCGAATCGAGCAATCCGTGATCGATTTACTCGCAGAATACGAGATTGAAGGTTTTCGTCAAGCGGGGATGCCGGGTGTGTACGTGAAACAAGGCAAAATCGCAGCGGTGGGCCTGCGCGTGGCGCGCCACGGCACGTATCACGGGCTCTCGCTGAATGTAGATATGGATCTCGAACCTTACTCGCGCATCAACCCCTGTGGGTATGAGAAATTGGCGGTGGCGCAGATGCGGGATGTTGGGGTGAAGGATTCGGTGGTTGCGGTGGGGGAGAAACTGGTGCTGCAACTTGGTAAAAATCTACGCTGAGTCGTGCTTGACATCGGCACTCAAAAGCACCATTATTAGCACTCTAAATAGGTCTCGGAGTCATCATGTCAAACCTCATCTTGGCGGAAACCACCGCGAGCGTATCGGAGCTCAAAAAAAATCCGATGGGCACAGTGGCGGCGGGTGAAGGTGCGCCGGTCGCGATACTGAATCGCAATGCGCCTGCGTTTTACTGCGTGCCAGCCTTAGCCTATGAAGCGCTCATGAATAAGATCGAAGATCTAGAACTCAATGCGATTGCGAACGCACGCAAAGGGCAGCGTGTCGTTAAGGTCAGGCTCGATGATTTATGAGCTTGGCTTTTTAGAGGATGCGCTTAAGGAGTGGAACAAATTAGAGGCCGCAACACGGGTGCAATTTAAGGCAAAGCTCGCGGAACGGTTGATGAACCCGCGCGTACCCGCTGCCAAATTGAGCGGTCAAAAAGATCGCTACAAGATAAAACTTCGTAGCGTGGGCTATCGGCTGGTGTATGAAGTGCGCGATAGGGCGCTGATTGTCGTGGTAGTGGCTGTGGGTAAACGAGACCGGAATGCGGTTTATCTGGCGGCAGCTAAACGCGCTTGAAGCCACGACAAAGCGAGATAATGGCTATTGCTGACGCATCGCGATTGCGGCGCACTTCGCCCTACACGCGGCAACAAATTTAACAGGAACCATCATGGCAGAAGCCGGCATCAAACAGAAATCCGAATCCAAAACCGCACGCATCCCGATCAAGATCGTGCCGGCTGAGCGTTTGAAAAAGCCGGAGTGGATTCGGGTGAAGGCGGGCTCATCGGGCACGCGCTTTAACGAGATCAAAACAATTTTGCGCGATGCGAAATTGCATACCGTATGTGAGGAGGCATCCTGCCCGAACATCGGCGAATGCTTTGGCAAGGGCACGGCGACGTTCATGATTATGGGCGAGCTCTGCACGCGGCGCTGCCCGTTTTGTGATGTGGGGCATGGGCGGCCGCTGCCGCTTGATGTGGATGAGCCGCGCCATTTGGCCGAGACGATTGCGAAATTGAAATTAAAGTACGTGGTGATTACGAGCGTAGATCGCGATGATTTGCGCGATGGGGGGGCGAAACATTTTGTCGATTGCATTCGTGAAACGCGCGCGCTTTCACCGACGACGCAAATCGAAATCCTCACGCCCGATTTTCGCGGTCGCTTAGATCGTGCGCTCGGTATCTTGCGCGAAGCGCCGCCGGACGTGATGAATCACAATCTCGAAACCGTGCCACGCCTTTACGCGCAGGCACGGCCGGGCTCGGACTACGCGCATTCGCTGAAGCTCTTAAAAGATTTCAAAGCAGAGCACCCGCATATCCCGACCAAGAGCGGCATCATGGTTGGGCTCGGTGAAACCAACGAGGAAATTTTGCAGACCATGCGCGATCTTCGCGCGCACGATGTCGATATGCTCACCGTGGGGCAATACCTGCAACCGTCCGCGCATCACCTTCCCGTGTTGCGCTATGTGACACCGGATGAATTCAAGATGTTTGAAATAGAGGCCATGAAAATGGGCTTTGTTCATGCCGCAAGTGGGCCGATGGTGCGATCGAGTTATCACGCGGACCAGATGGCGCATGAGGCTGGGTTTACGAATTCGTAATCATGCCAAACGCCGCGCCAGCCGTGGCGTTCCGGGCAACTAGCGGTTGTCCCCACCCGACTGCCGTGCATTAAACTTACTGTGCTGCGCGTGGCTCGCCTTGGCGATTCACGGTGATCGACGGCCCGGGGTCAAAACCATACACGTTCCGAGATGACCCGAATCGGTACTGACTTCCTAGGAGTCTGCGCGGCAGAAAAGAATATTGCGATTTTGGGAGCCTTCAACATATTCCGTCGGTCGCTTAAATCGTTTAAATCGCTTGGAGCGCGTTTTAAGCGGTCGATTCAAAAAATTTTCACCGAAAAAATTTCTGCCGCGCAGACTCATAGCGCGCGATGTAGGTGATCCACAACGCTACGCGATCTGCCCTAAAGCGGGTACCCTCGATCAGGGTGGTAGCCGATCCAATCGGCAGGTTTGCCTTTTGACATCGCCCACCCCGCCCACCATAATCCTCGCACCACTTTCCCACCCCATCCGCCTTGGAGAGCCTCATGAATTTATCGCGCGTTAAAATTTTCGTGGCTTTATGCGTCGCCATTTCGCCCTTCGTCAGCTTCACGACCGCAGCCCAAACCTACCCGGACAAACCCGTAAAAATCATCGTGCCCTTTGCGGCCGGCGGCCCGGCAGACGTGTACGCGCGCGTGCTGGGGCAGAAGTTGCAGGCGGCGTTGGGGCAGACGTTCACGATTGACAACCGCCCCGGTGGGGGTGCCATTGTGGGCACCGAGGCGGCGGCGAAATCGGCGGCGGATGGTTACACGTTACTGATGATGTCGAATACGCACACGGTCAATGAATCGCTTTTTCGCACCAAGCCTTATCAGTTGATGCGCGATTTTGTGCCGGTGGCACCGGTGAATTATTCCGATCTCTTGCTCGTTGTTCATCCTTCTGTTGCCGCGAATACGTTGCAGGAATTACTCGATATGGCGAAAGCCAAACCGCGCGGGCTTAACTATGCGTCGTCGGGCCCCGGCACGCCGTATCACATGGCGGGCGAATTATTTAAGGCGATGGCGGGTGTTGATATTGTTCACGTGCCGTACAAGGGTAGCGCCGGTGCGCGCACCGATGTGATGGGCGGGCAGGTGGAGATGATGTTTGATGCGGTGACGACGATGGCCCCGCTCGTGCGTAGCGGAAAACTGAAGGCGCTCGCGAGCACCGGCTTCGCGCGCTCGTCTGTGATGCCCGATGTGCCGACGGTTGCGGCTGCTGGTGTGCCGGGTTATGAGGCGACGATTTGGCTTGGCATTTTGGCTCCCACGGGGACACCAAAAGCGGTTATCGAAAAGCTCAACACCGAGATCAATAAAATTATTGCGAGCGCCGAAATTTCGGAAGCCTGGGCGAAGCAGGGTGCGGTGCCGATGAAAATGAACCCTGAGCAATTTGATAAATATCTGCGCGACGATATCGAGAAGTGGGCAAAGATTGTGAAGATTTCTGGCGCGAAGGTGGAGTAGATTTTCGGGCGGCGGTGAATCGCCAACGCCGGAAAATCCCTCCCACCCTTGCCGCCGCGTGTCCCATTGCATCGGAACACTGTTCAGCAGACGGGTGGCATGCCACCCGAAACCCCTGCTGCACCTCCCTTTTTCAAAGGAAGAAGTGGCCTGCCCAGAGCTCCGCAAAAAATTCGCATCGCGTCTTTCGCATAACTCCAAAAGAACAAACTCATGCCCTTAAACATTCTCAGCGCCGGTGCCGCCCAAGGCGTGGTGCTCGCACTTGCTGCACAATTCAAAGCCGAAACCGGCGCAGACCTTAACGCAACATTCGGTGCCGTGGGTGCCATGCGCGAAAAATTTCTTGCTGGGGACGCCTGTGATCTCATCATTCTCACCAAGGCACAAATCGCCGAACTCGTTGCCCAGAGCCGTGTTTGGCGCGATAGTGCAGCGGATTTGGGCATCGTGCGAACCGGTGTGGCGGTGCGCGTGGGCGATGCGTTTCCCGATGTGTCGGATGCGGATGCGTTACGCGCAGCCTTGCTCGCAGCCGATGGAATTTATTTTCCTGACCCGATTAAAGCGACAGCGGGAATACATGTAGCGAAAGTGATTGCAGCACTCGGTATTGACGCTGATGTGGCCTCGCGCATTCGCACCTACCCGAATGGCGCGACAGCGATGCGGGCGATGGCGGATGAAAAAAATGGCCGCTTGATTGGGCTCACGCAGGTGACTGAAATCAACAATACCGTGGGTGCTACGTTGGTGAGTGTGCTGCCCAAAGAGTTTGAATTGGCCACGGTGTATTCAGTTGGGGTGGCGACTAGCGCTAAGTCAATGGAGGCGGCGCGGCATTTGGCTAAGATGTTGACGGGTGAGGTGTCGCTGGCGGTGCGGGTTAAGGCGGGGTACGAGTTTTAAGCTGTCTTTCCTGCGAACGCCGGAATCCAGTGGCGTGAGTGTGCATCGAGCAAATATCTTTAGCCCGCACAGTCCCCCTTCCCAGCCTTCCCCCGCAAGCAGGGGAAGGAGAAATTCAGCTCGGCGCACGCAAGACCTATTATTTTTGCAGATCAAATTTCAACCAACTCATCGGGCCTCTCATGCACCTCATCACCTTCTCTGATTCCCACGGCGCACGCATCGGCGTACTCAACCGCGCAAGCAATAAAATCAACGACCTCGCCGCGGCCGCCCCCGATTTGCCGCGTGATATGTTGGCTTTTATCGCGTTGGGCGACGCAGGCCTCACGCGCGCGAAAGCAGCCGTGGCTTCGGGCAAGAGCCTCCTCGATTTGAAATCCGTCACACTCAATGCCCCCATTCCGCGCCCGTCCAAAAACGTTTTATGCGTGGGCAAAAATTATCACGAGCACGCGAAAGAGTTTCACAACTCTGGCTTTGACGCGAGCGCGGGCGCTAACGCAATTCCCGATCTACCGATTATTTTCACCAAAGCGCCGACGTCCGTCATTGGCCCCGGCGTGCCGATTCCGAGCTATCTGGATCCGACCAACTCCCTCGATTACGAAGGCGAATTAACCGTCGTGATTGGCCGTGGCGGGCGCGGCATCGCGAAGGCGGATTGGGCACAGCACGTGTACGGCTACACCATCATCAACGATGCAACATCGCGCACGCTGCAACACAGCCACAAGCAATGGTTTCTCGGTAAAAGCATCGACGGCTTTTGCCCGATGGGGCCTGCCATCGTGACGGCGGACGAGGTGCCGGACCCGACCAAGCTACATTTGCTCACACACGTGAACGGCGAGAAGCGGCAGGATGCGATGGTGGCCGATTTGATTTTTGATATTCCGACCTTGATTGAAACCTTGTCGGCGACAATGACACTTGAGCCCGGCGATTTGATTGCCACCGGAACTTGCGCGGGGGTAGGCATCGGTTTCAAGCCACCGAAATATATGAAAAAGGGCGATGTGGTGGCGATTACGATTGAGCCGATTGGGGTGTTGGAAAACCCGGTGGCGTAGTGCGTCGATAGGCCGAAAGCCTAATAGTGGCGCGGCTTTCGGGCATTCTATGGTTATAAAAATTGCAGTGAAGTAAATCGCAGCCGAACACATAGCAAGGCACTTCTCCCTTTTCAAAGGGAGATCGAGAGGGATTTTCAGACGTTGGCGAATCGCAAACTTCGCTAAATCCTCCTCAGCCTTGCAGGCCGCGTGACCCGTTGCACCGGGTCACCGTTCCGCAGGCGGAGGGCATGCCCTCCGAAACCCCTGCTACACCCTCCTTTGCAAAGGAGGAAGTGCCATGCGAAATACCCGACCATCGCAGGCACCGCAGCACACCAAGTGAAAGGTAACCCCATGTCCAAATTCCTCGCCACACTGTTCTTAGCCACGCTCGCCCTCACCGCCGCCGCCCAAGAGCCCTACCCCAGCCGCGCCGTCAATGTGATCGTGCCGTTCCCACCCGGTGGCGTTGCGGAGTTAACGGGTCGCCCTGCGCTGCACGCGATTTCAAAAGTCTTAAAGCAACCCTTCGTGCTCATCAATAAAGCCGGTGCGGGCGGCTCGATCGGTGCGGCGCAAGTAGCGAACGCCAAGCCCGATGGTTACACCTTGCTACTCGCCCTTGCGAGCGTCTCCACCAACCCTGAAGCCGACAAAATGGCTGGCCGAGCACCCGCGTTCACGCTGGACCAACTCACGCCCATCGCGCTACTCACCGCCGACCCGGTCATCATGATGGTGAAGGCCGATAGCCCCTACAAGACCTTCAAAGATTTGGTGGACGACGCAAAAAAGCGCCCCGGCGCGATTAACTATTCCTCATCGGGCAACTACGGCACCTATCATGTGGCGACGGAAATGTTCACGGCCGCTGCGGGCGTGCAAATGAAGCACATCCCGTATGCGGGCGGCGGGCCTGCCCTCATCGCGCTCTTGAGCGGCGAAGTGAATGTAGGCTTACTCGGCCCGTCGGTCGCGAATTCGCAAATCAAAGCAGGCAAGCTACGCGCACTCGCGAGCTGGGGCGGCAAGCGCTTAGCCGCGTTACCCGATGTGCCCACGCTAAAAGAGCTCGGCTACGACGTGGAATACACCATCTGGTCCGGCCTATTCGCGCCCGCCGGCACACCCGCGTCGGCCGTCAAAACGCTACGCGACACCGTTCGCACGATTGTGGCCGATGACGAATTCAAAGCCAGCATGGCCAAACTCGAAACCCCAATCAACTACCTTGATGCGCCCGAATTCAAGAAATTTTGGGATGCGGATGCGAAGCGATTGATTGAGGTGGTGCGGAAGATTGGGAAGGTGGAGTAAATAGGGGCGATTTTTTGGGGTAGCGGGCGATCCGGTGGTAATTCCCGCACGCAAGACTTAAGCCGCGAGGAGTTGGCAGCGAGAGATTTGCGTAAGCGCATCGCCCATTTTTTCGCGCGCGACTGCGATATCAAAATTGGCTTGCCCACGCAGCCACCAGCCATCGCTTAACCCAAAGTAGCGGCATAGCCGCAAATCAGTATCGGCAGTAATCGCACGCTTTCCAGCCACGATGTCGCCGATACGTTGCGGTGGCACGCCGATTTCTTTAGCCAGTCGGTATTTCGTTAGCCCGAGCGGCTTCAAGAATTCTTCGTCGAGCATTTCGCCGGGGGAAACGGGGGGGATTTTTCGCATTGCCATAGTCCTTCAGTGGTAGTCCACGATCTCAACATTCTTCGGGCCATCTGGTGTCCAGATAAAGCAGATGCGCCACTGGTCATTGATGCGAATGCTGTGCTGGCCTTTACGATTGCCTTTCAACGCTTCGAGGTGATTACCGGGCGGAACACGAAGATCCTCCAGTACGGTAGACCAATCAAGCTGCTCTAGCTTGCGTAGCGCCGCGCGCTCCACATTGACCCATTTACGCACGCGATGCCGTTGGAACAGCGCTTCGGTGTCGTTGCACTTGAAGCTTTTGATTGACATGCAAGAATATTAACGTAACGCGTACATAACGTCAAGCGTGATTAGTGGCATGGTGTCCACGTAGGCCGCACGGAGCCCAAGATTTGCAAGGCGATTTGCGTCAGAACGAACAACGAGCCAAAACGCGCGCCGCCATTAGGCTTCCAGCACATTCACGTGCGCCGACTGTAGATCCCGGATGGGCGCCGCGTACGGGGTGGCCCAGGGCCATGCCGGGAATGCGGCATGAGGTGTGATTGCAAACCAGCGTAAACTAGCCGCGCATTGGCGACCCTTTCAGCCATTCGACCCAAGGAGAAAAAAATGAGCGACGACGTTACCAGCACCAGCACCAGCACCGACCCAGGCACCATCACGCAAGACTCAAAAAACATGGCATTAATTATCTGGATCGGCAGTATTTTCTTTGCCTTTATTCCAGGCTTGATTTTTTATCTCACCAAGAAAGATGATCCCTACATCCAAGACCAAGCCAAGGAGTCGCTCAATTGGTCGATCACGGCGACGATTGGCTATGTGGTTGGTCTCATCCTGACTTTGGTTTTGATCGGGCTCTTGGTGATTTTGGTGGTGCTGTTAGTTCACTTGGTTTTCTGTGTGATGGGCGCGATTGCGGCCTCCAGTGGTAAGCCGTTTCGGGTGCCGTTTGCGTTGCGCTTGATTAAATAAAGGCACGACAAAAAGCCCAAACACCTCGCCAATGCTGGGGTTTGGGCTTTTAGAAGTTTTTGATCAAACTCTGTTGCCGCCTGCTCACCGGTAGTTTTTCGTCACAGCCCTTGAGCGCCACCACCCAATGCGTGGCGCTCCCCTCGGCCTCTTCGCCATCCCCGTTCACTTTTTCAAATCCGGTAATCGCCGCCGTCGTCACCAAAATACTGCGGTGAATGCGCGTGAAATGTTCGGCGAATTCTTCTTCTAGTTTGCTTAAGGGTTCTTCGAGCAAAAATTCGCGCGTAGCGGTTTTGACGGTCACGTATTTCAGCTCGGCGCGCAGGTAGAGGATGTCGGCCAGCGGCACCAATACAATTTTGCCGCGCTCGTGGATCGAAAGGTGTTTGCGTTTATTCGGGCCAGTTTCCGCAATCGCCTCCGCCGCCTGCTGCGTGATCGCGCGCGCTTTGTTGAGAGCCGTGAAGAGGCGCTCTTGGCGGATCGGCTTCATCAAATAATCGACCGCATTAAGCTCAAAGGCGCGCACCGCGTATTGGTCGTAAGCGGTGGTGAAGATAAGTTTCGGCGCGCCAAGGTGCGTGGCTAAGTGCCTGGCGAACTCAATCCCATCCATGATCGGCATCCGAATATCGCAAAGTACGATGTCGATATTGCCGTTGTTGATGATCTCAATGGCCTCCGCGCCATTCGCGGCTTCGTCGGCGATCACGAGCGGAAACTGCT
This sequence comes from Burkholderiales bacterium, assembly GCA_043772475.1. GTDB lineage: Bacteria > Pseudomonadota > Gammaproteobacteria > Burkholderiales > Usitatibacteraceae > UKL13-2. Next base: position 615 of record JAYVGG010000191.1, on the reverse strand, counting down.
CGCGAATATCGTCGAGCACATCGCGTAGGCGTTGGCGCGCGGGCGCTTCGTCGTCCACGATCAAGATGCGGGCAGGGTTCATTTTTTACTCAGCGGCATCGTAATCGTGACCAAGTACTGGTCTCCCAGTACCCTCGCGACGAGACTCGCCTCGGCATCGAAATGTAGCTGCAAGCGCTCTTTGATATTGTCGAGCGCCATGCGATTGCCCGATACATGGGTGCCGCTTGCTTGGTATGGGTTGGTCAAGCGGATGATGACCTGCGAGGGGCTCGCGCGAATGTCGATTTCAAGCGGGCCGGCACCGGGGTTGGGCTCGACCCCGTGATAGACCGCGTTCTCAATCAAGGGCTGTAAAAATAGCGGCGGCACCAGCGTTTCGCCGGGCATCGCGCTAATTTGCCAGATCACGTTGAGCCGGTCGCCCAAGCGCGTTTGCTCGATCTCAAGGTAGCGGCGGCAGAGCTCGACTTCGTCCGCCAAGGGCGTGAGCTGTCGGTTGTCGGCCATCAGCACGCGAAATAATTCCGCCATGTCTTCAAGCATTCGCTCGGCGCGCTTGGGCTCGCTGCGAATCAGCGAGAGCACCGCGTTAATGCTGTTAAACAAAAAGTG
>JAYVGG010000190.1:0-3328 GCA_043772475.1 Burkholderiales bacterium | reverse complement strand
CGCCACCAGCGCCACGCTGAGGCCACGCGCCGTGCCGTGCGGGCGTGGGGGCTTGAGCTATTGCCGGTCAACGCGCACGAGTATTCGCCCGTTTTAACTGCGGTAATGATGCCCGCCGGGCACGATGCCGACAACCTGCGTAACGTGATTCTTGAAAGTTTCAATATGTCGCTCGGCATGGGCTTGGCAAAGCTGTCTGGCAAAGTGTTCCGCATTGGCCATTTAGGCGATTTGAACGATCTCGGTTTAATGGCTGCGCTGAGCGGGGTAGAAATGGGCTTGGCCGTGGCGAAGGTGCCGCACCAAAAAGGGGGTGTGGATGCCGCCATGCAGTACCTGACCGAAGCCGCCCGGCAACGCACGCTGCAACCGGCTAAAATTGCCGCATAACATTCGCATCACAGTACGTACTCAAAAAAACCGGAGGAATCATGAATCGTCGCGACACGCTCAAAACCCTTGCTGCTCTTGGTGCTTCGTCAGCTTTACCATTTAGCCTCAGCGCATTCGCCCAAGCCGATTGGCCCAATAAGCCAGTAAAAATGATTAACCCTTTCCCAGCCGGCGGCGGCACCGATGCCTTCGCGCGCCCTTTCGGCATTCGGCTTGGTCAGCTCTTAGGCCAGTCGATCATCATCGAAAATCTCGGCGGTGCAGGCGGCACGGTCGGTGCGGCAAGTGCGGCCAAGGCGACCCCGGATGGCTACACATTTTTTGTCGGCGCGATTCACCACACCATCGCCGAATCGCTCTACCTTAAGAAAACCTACAAGCTCGAGCAAGATTTCGTGCCAATTACCGTCCTTGGCTCGGTGCCGAACGTGCTCGTAGTGAACCCCAAACACGGCTGGAAATCAGAAGCCGAATTGCTCAAGCACTTGAAAGCCAACCCCGGCAAGGTCAACTTCGGCTCGGCCGGTAGCGGCGCTTCGCATCACCTCGCCGGTGAGTTGTACAAACTCTCTGCTGGTGTCGATATGGTGCATGTGCCGTACAAGGGCATTGGTCCTATGATGACCGATCTTTTGGGCGGCGTGGTTGATCTTGCGTTTGACGGCCTCGCCTCATCCTCGCCACAGATCAAGGCCGGCAAGCTCACGCCACTGGCGGTCACCTCACCTGAGCGTTCACCACTCCTACCGAACGTGCCCACCATGACCGAGCTTGGCTACAAGAACTTTGAAATGACCACCTGGTACGCGCTCTGGGCAATCAAGGGCACGCCGCAAGCGATTGTGGATCGCATGTACGCCGAGACGGTGAAAGTGCTGAACGACCCAGAAATTAAAAATATCTGGACGCAGCAAGGTGCGCGCGCTGGTGGCCAATCACCGAAAGAATTCGCCGCTTATATTTCGAGCGAGATTGCCAAGTGGGGCAAGGTTGTGAAAGAAGCCAATATCAAGATCGACGGCTAATTTTCACAAGTTACCGTTAAAGCTGACGCCGGGAAGCTTCGCCGCTTCCCGGCGTTTTTATTTTTACGAGCAGGGCAATGACACCGCTTGCCACGGTGTGCCCGTGGCAGGGTCATAGACGGTCAGATTGACGCGTCGCAGATGCGCGGCCTCGGCGGGGTTAGCTTTCAAGTTCACCCGCCCCTTGCCGCGCTGGCTGGCGACTTCCACATACTGCCGCACCACAAAATCATGCTTCAACGTTTCGCCTCGGTTTTCGCCCGCCTTCACTTTTGATGAGTGACCATCTTCGGTCACCGTCCAGTACGCCGCCCAAGTCGCATTCGGATCATTGGGAACAACATCGGCTACAAATTGGTTTTTATCCTCGCTTGAAATCACGATGGTGGCTCGCGCTGGCTTGGTGGTTTTGCTTAGTTTGAACGGCTCAGTATTGCCACCATCCCGCGTGATCTGCGGCGTGAATACCTGCCGCGCGTTATGCCAGATGGCGACCTGCCGCTGACGCGCGGTGTAGTCCGGGCTCGCGAAGCGATCTTTCCAGCCGATGTAATCCCAGTAGCTGACGTGGAACGATTGCACCACGGCTTGCGTGGTGTTGATGTTGGCATTCAGCGTGGAAAGCCAACGATCAGCCGGTGGGCAAGAGCTACAACCCTCCGACGTGTAGAGCTCGATCACGGGGTTTTGCGTGGCGCCGGTGCGCGCTTCGCAGACGGGGGCGGCGGTGGCTGTGGAGGGTGAGAGCAATATCGTAAGTACAGCGAGGCTTCGTAACATGATGGCTCCATGAGGTGGATTCCATGAACGATACGGTTGAGCTTTGCTTTCAGACGCATTTTGTTCTGTAGAAAATTCGCGCCGTGATTGGCGGCTGGCGTAACGAAACTTGACCTGTCCGCCCTCCGGCAAGCGCGGACATTAGGATTCGAACGCGATGTTGCTGTGGTTAAAGGGTGAGGTTTATAAGGTGCATGTGCAGAAAATTGAGGAAGTCGTCGTAAAGGGCTCGCCGACCCAACTCGTGCCCCACCACACGCCATTCAGCGCGACAGAAAACTTGCTTGAAACGTCACCCCCGCCAACGCGGCAATGCATTAGGGTCGGACACACCGGTAGTACAACTCGTAACAATCCTCGATCTGGGCAAACATGCCGATTCCCTCAGAAATTTCTGCTTCAGAAAACTTGCCCGTTGCCGCAGCCTTTGGCATGTAGTTGAGGCCCTTCGCTTCAACAACGCGCAACCCCGCAGCAACGATTAGCGATTGCATTTCGTCATTTCGATACTCAATTTTGTGGTCGGGATTGCAGAATGTGTTTGGAAACTGCATTTCCGTGATCCGCCGGTTCGGCGTATCAAAGCAAAACTCACCGCCGGGTCGAAGCACACGGAACACCTCGGACAGCGTTTTTTTACAATCATCAAGCGTGACGTGTTCTATCGTTGCGCCAGCAAAAGCGAGGTCAATACTGGCGGAAGCGATCGCGCTCAAGTCCGCGAACGAGCCATAGAGGTAATCTACCGTCCCCTGCTCGAGTTTCACCTCGGTCAAACCGTATCCAACACTTTGATAGATTTCATGCCGATTCGATTCATCCCCCTCAATGATGGTGAGGCGTTCGAATGGATACGGATAACCCATCAACACCATTGCGCCACAGGGATGACCCGCTGCGCCACCACCCAAATCAATAATACGTCGCACTTTGGGCAGTTGCTTGACCATCAGTACTCGCGATGCGTGCAGCGCTTCGAGGGGATGTATTAATCGTTTGATCTCGGGTCCCTGATGCCTCCAACGAAACTCGTCGCCCGCCGAAAAATTGCGGAGGAGTTCGCTCCAATCCGGGTTGTGCTCATACGCTTGAACCCAGGCGTCTAGGCCTCCAGGATCTGGTTCACGGCC
>JAYVGG010000189.1:0-5909 GCA_043772475.1 Burkholderiales bacterium | reverse complement strand
AGTGTGCTGGTGACGGCCGAGCACCATGCGGCAACGTGTAAGACACCATTTTTAGCCGAGCACGGGCGTGGGCTGGCCCCGGCGGGTAGGCTTGATATTGATTCGACGGGCTTACTGGTGCTAACCCAAGACGGCCGCATCGCCAAGCAATTGATTGGTGAAAATTCGCCAATTGAAAAAGAGTATTTGGTGCGGGTGGCGGGCACCTTGAGCGCGCAAGATTTGAAGCGGCTTAATCACGGGCTCGCGCTCGATGGCCAAGCGCTAAAGCCGGCCAAGGTGAAATGGCAGAATGAAGATCAGCTTAATTTCATTCTCAACGAAGGTAAAAAACGCCAGATCCGCCGTATGTGCGAGATGGTGGGCTTACGCGTGGTGGGGCTTAAGCGGATTCGCATCGGCCAGGTGCGCTTGGGTGATTTGCCGATGGGGCAATGGCGGTTTTTGAAACCGGGTGAAGCGTTTTAATTTTTTCTATTAACGTTAGGAGTGCATTGCCATGAATTTTTTACGCCCACAGCGTCGCCTACAAAATTGGCTTCTAGTTGCTGCTGCATTTGGCCTCTTGCAGGCCTGCGCGCAGGTGGCGCCACTGGCACCACTAGCGCCAAGCGCCGCACCGAAAGTGGCTGAGGCAAGCGTCGGGCCACCGGTCTCGGTGCTTTACGTTGGCAATAGTTTTTTTTACTACAACAATAGTCTGCACGGCCATGTCGGGCAGCTCATCAGCGCCACCACCCCAGCACCCAGAATGCGCGGGGTCTCAGCCACCATCAGCGGCTCCGGGCTTAATTGGCACGATGTCGAATCTTATTTCCGGCCAAACGCGGTCTCGTCCTACTCGTTTAACCGTGAAAATAATATTGTTTTTAACGACCCGAAACAGCGCTTATTTGATCTCGCGATCATGATGGATTGCAGCCAATGCCCGGTTCACCCGGAATTAAAGTTGGTCTTTACCGAGTACGCCAAAAAGCACGCCGATACCGTTCGTAAGCACGGCACCAAGCCGGCGTTTTTTATGTCGTGGGCCTACGCCGATAAACCAGAAATGACCGAGCAGCTTGCCGCTGCCTACGCCGAGGCGGGCCGCGCGAATAATGCGATGGTGATTCCGGCCGGGCTTGCGTTTGCACGCTCGATTGCGCTTAAGCCCGAGCTCAATCTCTACGCCCCCGATAAGCGCCACCCGAGCTTAGCCGGCACGTATCTTTCGGCTTGTGTGGTGTATGCGTCGATCTATCGAAAATCGCCGGTGGGCCTAGCCTACCGTGCGGGGCTGGACGAAGCCACCGCCGCACACCTACAAGCGGTGGCGTGGGAAACAGTGAGCGCCTATTTCAAGTAGGAAAAAAGTGGGCAACTGGCTGGAAACCCGCGCCCGTTAAGGCTTTCAGGGCGGTGGTACGGTTTCAAGGCGGTGGTACAGTTTCAAGGCGGTTGTACGGTTTCAAGCCGGGCGCTGTGCCCGCCACACTATTTAGCGAGTGCGGCTAATTCTTTCAAATCGGGGCGTTCGCTGGCGAGCTTGCCAAACGCATCGCGCGCATCTTGATCGGCCTTGAGATCTTTTAATGTCATTGCGTAAACGAGCCGATCAGAAAACGGCGCGCTCTCGCTAGGCTTGCGGCTGGCAAGGTGCTCCACCGCCTGTGCGGGAAGTGTGCGAAAGCTTGACTCAACCAGCACCGCCGCACCCTGCTTCACGGCCCAAGTGTATTCGGTATCAGCCGCCAGCGGTGTTGAGGCTGAGTACGATGCACTTGACGCACTCAAGGTGCTGGCCAATGAAAAATTCCGGCTTGGGTCTTTGGCTGCGAGCTCAAAGCGAACCGATTCGCCCGTCTTTGGCGCGGCCCAGCGAAACAGGGGGGTGAGGCTTGTTACATTGGTTTTAGACGGATAGGCCCCGCTATCGCTCGCTTCTGCGCTGCTGGCCGCACCCACCGCCCGCATCCGAATCGAGGCGCTCGCCGTCTGTGCGGCAATCACGGTGGCGGGTTTAATTTTCCACTGCGTCTCGCGCACGGCCGGTGGTGGGCCGATCTTGGCCGCGACTTCAGTCGCGCCGATTTGAAAATCACCCGGCCCCTTGAGCGTGTATTCCTTCCCAGACTGAAGGTACATCACCCCCACCACGCAATCACGCGTACAGGCAATCCGCGCACCTTTATCGAGCGCCGACATAATCGCCGCGCGGGTCTTATTGAGCGTCACGTCCCCCTTTACATCGGTGATGAAGGCAATGCCTTCGGCGTGCGATGACGTGGCGAATGTTGCAAGGCTTGCCGCGACAAGTGAAGTTAACAGTAGACGTTTCATGGGTTGTCCTTTTAGTTTTTTTAGCGGGTTAATTTTTATGGGGGGAAAGCTCCGGCAATAATTCTACTCCCCAAAGCGCTAACGCGCTGTGGCCCCGGATGTCCTGCTCGCCAAAGGCGACGAGCGCCGTCCCAGCCGGGAGCTTATCGACCACGGCAGCCGTCATGACGATGGGCTTACCAAGCCGCTTGGTGAGCCCCTCGATGCGCGATGCTACGTTCACCGCGTCGCCAATCGCCGAGTAATTGTGGCGCTGGGTGGAGCCGATATTTCCCACCACAACTTTCCCAAAATTGATGCCAATACCGATGCCAAGTGGCGGCACGCCCTCCGCCGCAAATTCGGCGTTGAGCGCGGCCAAGCCTTGCATCATTTCAAGCGCGCATCTCACCGCGTCTTGGCATGGGTTTGCCACGGGGCGCGGCGCGCCAAATAACACCATCATGCCGTCACCCATAAATTTATCGAGTGTGCCGTTATTGCGATGCACACAGTCCACCATGCGATCAAAATAACGCGTGAGTACACTCGTCACCATTTCAGGTGTGAGTGATTCGGCAAGCCCGGTAAAACCGCGAATATCGCTAAAGAGCACGCAGACTTCGGCAGTTTCCGCCGAGACACCGGTGGAAAGTTTACCGGCCATCATTTCGTCGAGCACGGCAGGCGAAACGCTACCGGCAAACGATTGTTTGAGGCGCTCTTTTTCGAGCACCGTTTGCAGCGCGTCCCACACCACGCGCACCGCGAGTGCCGCCCACAGCGTGACGGTTAGCGTTGCCGCCGGGAGCAGTGTATTGGCCGTGATGAGTAGCAAGGACGCCGCATAAAAGCAAACAGGCAAACCGACAAAGACGACCAAAAAGAACGCACGTCGCCAGCGCAACCCGACCAGCAGCACCACCCCAAACACAAGCGCCAGCGCGGCGATTGGGGCGATGGGCTTAATCAGCCCCGCCCCCAAAAGGCTGCGTAACGTCTGCACATGAATGATGACACCGGGCTGCTCAAGCAGATCTTCACCCCCGCTGACCGAGGCGGGTGCGAGCCTGACCGGCAAGCGCCAGCGGTCACGGTCTTTTTGCATACTGCCGATGAGTACGATTTTGCCGCCGAATAGTTTCGTTAGTTCGGCTTCATTATTTGCGTCACGCAGCGCTACCACCTGCTGCATCGAAACGTAAGGCAGTGCCGCGCCCACGCTGTAATCAATGTAGCCCGCGGACAAATTGCCACCCAGCGTACGCACGATCTGGCCTGAAAACGTGGTGCCCACGCGCGCCTCGTCAAACTGCCGCGCGACACCGTCCGGGTCTTTCAGCACTTGGTCGAGGCCAAAATTAGCCTCACCCATGAAGCGGCGAAACGGCGTATGTAGCGGCACCCAGGCACCCTTGCTATCAAGCGTATTCACGAGCACCACCTTGGTATTGCCCGCGAGCTGAAAAAGGCTGCGTGTAAGCGGTAGATCCAGCCCCGGCACCAGCCAATCGAACGACCGATCCGGCAGCACCACATCCATGCCCACGAGCTTGGGCTTAGCTATCACGAGTGCATCGAGTGTTTTCGCGTAATGCCGATGCCAGAGTGCGAGCGGCTCGTTAAATGCCGTCTCACTGCCTTCATCCATGCCGATTAAGACAAGGTCTACGCTTGCCGCGCGCGGATAGTACGCGCGCAAAAATCGCATTTGTACATCAAACGAGAACCGTTCCAAGGTTGCGAGCGGGCTACTCGCGCGCGTGGGGAAAAACGCCAGCACCGCCACCAGCGAAAGCGCGATCGCGACAAGTAGCGCGTAGTGATGTCGTGAGATTCCGGGAGCAAAGCGCACAGTGATTGTTATCGTTTTTGGCTGTAAATATGAATTATTCTAGTCGCAACTTTGGGACAAATACTATTCATGAAAAATATCGGTCAGTTTGACTACATCATCGTCGGTGCGGGCACCGCCGGCTGCGTGCTGGCTAACCGCCTCTCGCAAGACCCGGCTAATCGCGTCTTGCTGCTCGAAGCGGGTGGCAAAGACGATTGGATTTGGATCCATATTCCGGTCGGCTACCTTTACTGCATCGGCAACCCGCGCACCGACTGGTGCTACAAAATTGAGCCCGATAAAGGGCTCAATGGCCGCTCGATTTTGTACGCGCGCGGCAAGGTTTTGGGCGGGTGCTCATCGATCAATGCGATGGTCTATATGCGTGGCCAAGCGCGGGACTACGACGAATGGGAATCGCTCGGAAACCCAGGCTGGGGCTGGCAAAACGTGTTTCCGGTATTCAAAAAAAGCGAAGATCATTACGCCGGAAATTCAGCCCTTCATGGTGGCGGCGGCGAGTGGCGCGTGGAAGAGCAGCGGCTTGACTGGGAGATCTTGAACGCCTGGCGCGATGCGGCCGAAGAATGCGGTATCCCCAAGATTGCGGATTTTAACGGCGGGGATAATTTTGGCTCGGCGCGCTTTCAAGTGAACCAACGCAAAGGCGTTCGCTGGAATGCCTCAAAAGGATTTTTGCGCCCGGCACTGCTGCGGAAAAATCTTACTGTACTCACCAAGGCCACCACCACGCGCGTGCGCTTTGACACGCGCAACGGCAAGCCTACGGCCACGGGTGTCGTGTTTTTGCACGAGGGTGTGCAGTGTGTGGCCGACGCAAGTGTTGAAACGATTTTGGCCAGCGGCGCCATCAATACGCCGCAGCTCTTGCAGCTTTCGGGCATCGGCAATCCGGCACACTTGCAGCAGCACGCGATACCTGTCATCCACGCGGCACCGGGTGTGGGCGAAAATCTGCAAGACCATTTACAGTTACGCATGGCATTCAAGGTGCAAGGCACGCGCACGATGAACGAATGGTCGCAAAGCCTTTTTGGCAAAGCGCAAATGGCGCTGCAATACGCGCTCTTTCGCACGGGGCCGTTGACCATGGCACCGTCGCAGCTAGGTGCCTTTGCAAAATCAGACCCATCGCAAAAAACAGCAAATCTCGAATACCACGTACAGCCGCTTTCGCTTGAAAAATTCGGCGATGATCTGCACCCCTTCCCCGCCTTCACCGCGAGCGTGTGTAATCTGCGCCCCGAAAGCCGAGGGCATGTGCGGATCAAAAACGCCGATGCCGCCACACCGCCTGCGATTACGTTGAATTACCTGTCGACGGAGTCTGATCGCCGAGTCGCAGTCGATTCGCTCAAGCTCACGCGGCGCATTGCGGCGGCCGGTGCCCTCGCGAAATTTCAGCCCGAAGAATTTAAGCCGGGGGCCACTATCACGAGTGACGAAGACCTAGCGCGTGCGGCGGGTGATGTGGGCACGACTATTTTTCACCCTGTGGGCACCTGCAAGATGGGTGTCGCGAGCGACCCAATGGCCGTGGTGGACGCGCGCCTACGCGTGCATGGTGTGGCGCAGCTACGCGTGGTCGATGCCTCGATCATGCCGACGATTACGTCAGGCAATACCAATTCGCCGACGATCATGATTGCAGAGCGCGCGAGCGAAATGATTTTGGCGGATCGGGCGGCGAAGCAGTGAGTGCTGAGCGCCAATTTTAGCCAAACCCCGCGCCAGTATTAGGCTTCCAGCC
>JAYVGG010000188.1:0-6343 GCA_043772475.1 Burkholderiales bacterium | reverse complement strand
GCTGGAGTCGGGCAGACGGTGATGACGAGGGTGCGGGCGTGTCGGCCGCGAAGGCGGCGAGCGATTTTTCGAGCGCCGGTGGTAGCGGTGGCAGCGGTGGCACGGGGATGATGACCACCGGCGGCGCGGTTTCAGGTGCTGCTGGCGGCGTGGGCATGGCAACGGCTGTGGCCGGCGGCAGTGCAAGTGGGGCTAGGGGTGCCGCGCTTGGCGCGGGTGTGGCGGGCAAGGTGGGCGCGGAATCTAGTGTTTGAGCCGATGCCGCTGCGCCAACGCCGACGCACAGAGCCGCGAGTGCGCGGCTAAAAAAAGTTGAACTCATGTGGATGATCCTAAGGCTGAATCGGTGGCATTGTAGAGCATATGGCCGTGGGTAACGGCCAACCGGGGACACATATGGCTTACAAAAAATATCGCGTGGTGTGCTTACAGTGTGAGGGCGAAATCTTTAATCAGCGCACCCGGCAATCGGGCGGAGCCGGTGGAGCGCTCGCCGTAGCTTCCCGAATCCAAAATCCAATCGCGCTCGCGTGTAAGCGCAAGCAAATTGTCGCCGAGCATTCGGTAGGCTGAGTCATCAAATCGCATCACGTTCAGTGGCGCTTCGATCACGCCGTTTTCAACCCAAAAAGTCGCAAAGCGCGTCATGCCGGTCATGCGGCAGCCCATGCGATCCGAGTAATTGAGATACCAAAGATTGCCGATCATGAGCCCGGTGTCGAGCGTCTTAAGCGCATCCGCGCGCGCAAGCATGCCGGCGGCCATGTCGAGCGACTCAGGCGCTTCGCCACCATTGGCGCCGTTGGTGGCAATGCCAAATTCGCGCGCCGAGCGTGGGCTCACGAGCGAGCCCACGTGCTTGCCGCCTTTGATTAAATCCACACTCGCACTTTTAATAAAGCCATCGCCCTGAAACCCAGCAGCCACGCCCTCTTTGGCGTTTTCGGTGAGAGCGATGGACGGGTGTAAGGCGACCGTGCCATCTTCTAATTTCAGTAGCGGGCTTTGCTTGGTGCGCTGCGATTTCACGCCAAAGCCGCCCCAGGCAAGCAGGCCCACAATTTCGTTAATCGCGGTGGGTGAGAGGAGGGCGCGGTAGCGGCCGGGTGCCAAAATTTTCGGTGGGCGCTGCAAAATAATGAGCTGCTCGCGGCTTGCGGCCATTTTTTCTTCGAGCTCGCCGGCCACCCAGTGCGTGCCCGCATAGCTATTTTTCACGGCCTTATCAGCGGTGTGATAAAGGCACCACTCAAAATTAAAATTCTTTACCTGATGCCAGTTACGTTGACCCAGTGAATTCGCAAAGCCTTTGTAAATCGTGCCGGAGGCAAATAAGCCCACTAAATCCACGCCATGACCCGCGCGTAAAACTTGATCGAGCATCGCCTCGTCACTGGGCAGAGCAGAACCGCCAATATGCTCGGTCGATTGCGGTTGGTCGTTAAAAAGTAAATACGGGTCTTCGGCGAGGGCGGCCACGACCGGGCGCAGGTTGGTGAGGGCGGCGGCCACGCTCGCCCAATCGCTCGCGGCCACACCACTAAGCGTGAGGTGTGAATCGGCGCGGCGCGCGTTCGCGATGAGCGAAATCGTCACGCCAATTTGCTTCACCGAGCCCGCTTGGCGCACCGCACTTTTGTTAAAGCGCACGAAGTTGGATTCTTCGGCAGATAACGAGGTGAGGGTTATTTCGCCCGATTTAGTTTGCGCGTGAATAAAATCAGCTAATTCATAAAAATAAGTTTGCATAAGTCTTATCAATTTTCGGAGCAATTTGAAAATAAGAAATTGGCGCAAAAGCCAATAGCGGCCAGGGTTTCGAGCGGTTTATGCGTCTGCACCAAACACATCAATACCGGCAAATTTGCACGCCGGGCTCGCGTGGCCTACGCGTATCACTTGGCTAGGCTCGCCCTTGCCGCAGTAGGGCGTGCCCATGATTTCGCGCGTGGCGATATTGCCGACCATGGCGAGCGAGCGCCAGAATGTGGCCGAGATACCGCGATAGTTTGGATTTTTCACCACCGCGCCGAGCTTGCCGTTTTTGATGAGCTGGCCCATTTCGCAGCCAAATTGAAATTTATTACGCGAGTCATCAATCGACCATGAGACGTTGGTCCGCATCAAGACTCCGTGATCAATCGAGGCCACCATCTCGTCTAAGCTCGCCTGGCCGGGCTCGATATTGAGATTCGACATACGATCAATCGGCGCGCGATTCCACGAGCAGGCGCGTGTGGTCGCCACCCCCGCCATGCCAGCGCGCGCTTGCGAGATGGTGCCGCCGAGCGGGCGTTTTAAGAGGCCGTTTTCGATAATGAAAACTTTCTCTGCTTTTGCGCCATCGTCATCAAAAGCAAAGCTTGCGAATTGCTCGCCCATGGTTGGGTCGTAGCTTACGTTTAAGAGCGGCGAGCCGTATTGGTATTGGCCAAACATATCGAGTGTGACGAAGCTCGTGCCGGCAAAATTTCGCTCGTCGCCCAAGATGCGATCAAGCTCAAGTGGGTGGCCGATAGATTCATGGATTTGCAGCATCATTTGATCGGGCATCAAAATCACATCCATCACGCCGGTCGGGCAATTGGCGGCGCTGAGCAGCACCAGCGCTTCTTCGGCGGTACTTTTGCCGGCACCTTGAAAGCCCGCGCGCGCCAAAATTTCAAAGCCCCCTTGCTGGCAAAAGCCGTTGTAGCGCCCGCCGAATGAGCGTGTTTGCGCTTCACCTTTATCGAACGCGGTCACCGAAAGCGAGGGCACCAAAAAATTAAACTCTTGCTCGGCCAACCCGCCATCGGCTGTCACGTAGAGCTGCTTGGTATGCGTGGTCCAAAAGCTCGCAGACCAATCGACAATGCGATCATCCATTTTTGATTTCGCAGACTCATCTTTGAGCATCTCAAATTTTTCACGCTGCGTGAGATCAGCCGGGTTTTTTTGGACGCGTGTCCGGTACGCCCCGTTGGGCTTGGGCATCGCAAGCTCGGTGTAATCGGTCACGCTTTTGCCAGCGGTGAGCTTCGCCCAGTCATGCGCGCGGGCAGCCGCCGCACGTAGGCCAGACTCTGATAAATCCGAGGTCGCCGCATAGCCATAGCCGCCCTTGTCGATCACCGTAATCATGGCACCACGATCAACTGAATTTGACGGCGGCTCGGCCACGTTTTGCTGCACCGAAAGTTGCTCGGTGGTTTCTTCTACTAAGCGAAACGAGCAAAAATCGACGGCAGGAGCAACGCGCTTAAAAATGGATTCAAACGAGGCAGTCATGGATAGTTCCAAAAAAATGTGTGGGTTATTTTAGCAGTGCCGCCATTTCGGGCTCAGTTAGCCGCACCAAATGCCACTCCGGCATGATGGCGGCACCGAGCGAGCGATAAAACGCGATCGAGGGCGCGTTCCAGTCGAGCACGCGCCACTCGAAACGCCCGCAGCCGCGCGCTTGCGCGAGAGCCGCTAAGTGTTTTAGGAGCGCTTTGCCATAGCCCTTGCCGCGCACCTCGGGGAGTACGAATAAATCTTCCAAGTAGAGCCCGGGTTTACACAAAAAAGTCGAGAAGGTAGCGAAGTAAAGTGCGAAGCCCACGACTCGCGAGCCTTCGCGGGCGATTACGCATTCGCAGACTGGTTTTGTGCCGAATAAATTTTCGTGCAGCATGGTTTCGGTGCCGCTCACCATGTGGTCGAGTTTTTCGTACACGGCGAGCGCGCCGATGAGATTAAAAATAGTGGGCACGTCGGCTGCGGTGGCGGGCGAAATAGTAAAAGTCATGTCGAGTCGTTTATTAAAAAATGGTCAAACCCTAATAGGGGCGCGGGTTTCGGGCTATGGGTGAATTGGCGAAACGTGGTGGTTTAGGTCACGCGATCAGTTAAAATAGCGCCATGGACACACCAAGTTTACAGGACTGGTTTTCGCGCCCGCTAGGCGAGTACATCGCCGCGCGCGAGCGTGCTTGGCTTGATAGCGTGGTGCCGGATATTTTTGGCTACCACGCGATTCAGCTTGGCCTACCCGCGATGGATTTGCTGCACGAGTCGCGTATCGCGCATCGCGTGAGTGTTGCGCCTGATGGCAATCCAACGCTTAAAGCCCACTTCGCGGCATTACCTTTTGAGGCGCAGTCGATTGATCTTTGCGTGATGTCCCATGTGCTCGAATTCGCCGATAACCCGCACGAGATTTTGCGCGAGGTTGATCGGGTGATGCGCCCTGAGGGTCGCATTCTCATCATCGGTTTTAACCCGTGGAGTTTATTTGGCGTGAAAAAACTCTGGGCCTCGCGCGACATGCCGTGGAGCGGGCAATTTGTCTCGCTGGTGCGGATGAAAGACTGGCTGCAGTTGCTTGGCTTTGAGCCGGTCTCGGGTAAGCTTGCCTGCTACATCCCGCCGTGTGAAACCCCGCAATGGCAGCAGCGCTGGCAGCTTGCCGAGCGCTTGGGCGAGCGCTGGCTAGGCGTGACTGGCGGGGTCTATATGGTTGAAGCGATAAAGCGCGTGCAGGGTATGCACTTAATTTCGCCGGTGTGGAATAAGCAAGCCGCGCCGGAGCGCAAATTCGCGGCGGTGCGTAAAGCAGGGGCGGTATCGGAAGGGGCGGCAGCGGAAGGGGCGGCAGCGGTTGCCACCTCACATTTAAAGATTATCAAATAATGCAAAAAGTAGAAATTTTTACCGACGGTGCCTGCAAGGGCAACCCCGGTATAGGCGGCTGGGGTGCGTGGCTCAAAATGGGCGAAGCCGAAAAAGAACTCTTCGGCGGTGAGGCCAACACCACCAACAATCGCATGGAATTATTAGCCGTGATTGAAGCGCTACGCGCGCTCAAAAAGCCGTGTGACGTCGTGCTATTTACCGATTCGCAATACGTGCAAAAAGGCATTAGCGAGTGGATCCACGGCTGGAAAGCGCGCGGCTGGCGCACGGCCGCCAAGCAGCCGGTCAAGAATGTGGATTTGTGGAAAGCACTCGACCAAATCGCCGCCACCCACAAGGTCGACTGGCAATGGGTGAAAGGCCACGCGGGCCACCCCGGGAACGAGCGCGCCGACCAGCTCGCCAATAAGGGCGTGGAATCCGCCCTCGCACGGGGGTTAAGCGTATGAAGCGCCAGATCATGCTCGACACCGAAACCACGGGGCTTGAGCACAGCAAGGGGCATCGTATTATCGAAGTCGCCTGTGTGGAAATGATTAACCGCCGCTTAACGCGCAATACGTTTTATAAGCGCATTCACCCCGAGCGCGAGATCGACGAGGGGGCCACCAACATTCACGGCATCTCGATTGAAGACCTAGAGTACGAGCCGAAATTCGCCGCTATTGCGGATGCACTAATCGACTACGTGGCCGGGGCGGAGGTGATTATTCACAATGCACCGTTTGATGTGGGCTTTTTGAATGCCGAGTTTGCGCGCCTCAATAAGCCAAAATTTGAAACGCTTTGCACCGTGGTGGATACGCTAGGCATGGCGCGCGAGCAGCATCCGGGCAAGAAAAATTCACTCGATGCACTGTGTGATCGCTACGAGATTGATCGCAGCGCGCGTACTTTTCACGGCGCACTCATGGATGCCGAGCTGTTAGCCGAGGTCTACATCGCGCTTACGCGCGGCCAAGATAGCTTGTCTATCGGGTTTGACGGTGACAACACCAATGCCACCGGTGCTAGCGCAAGTGTTGCAGCAAGGCCTCCGGTATTGAAGGTGGTGCGAGCGAGCGAGGCAGAAGCGTTGGCGCACACCCAAATTATTGCCGGCCTCAATAAAGCGAGTGGCGACAAAGCAATTTGGAACGGCTACATCGTGCCCAAAGCCGACGCATAGGCAAGCCGCTCTGCCAGTGCCGCAGTAGGTAATGCTATAATCCGCGCGTTAAATTTCTGCTTCTTCACGCGTTTTTCCCCCACCCGAATTCTTTCGCCAGACTATGAAAAATATCGCACGATTGTTGATTTTATCGACCGCCGCTTTGGCGCTCCCGGCCTTTGCCCAAGCCACCGGCAATGCCGATGCCGGCAAAGAAAAAGCGGTCGCCATTTGCTCGGGCTGCCACGGCGTGCCGGGCACCAAGACCGCTTTTCCGATTGTCTATCACGTGCCAAAAATTGGCGGCCAAACGGCAAGCTATATTGTTTCAGCGCTAAAAGCCTACAAGGCTGGTGATCGCGCCAATGACACCATGCGCGCCCTCGCGAGCGCGCTGTCGGAAAAAGAAATGGCCGATATTGCCGCCTACTACGCCAGCGCATCCCACGGAAAATAAGCTGAAGCCATGAAAACACTACTTAAAACACTCGTCTTATCTTCTTTTCTCGCGGCCACCTCGCTTGCGGTAAGCGC
>JAYVGG010000187.1:0-8039 GCA_043772475.1 Burkholderiales bacterium | reverse complement strand
GCTGTCCTTGGTGGGCACCTTCGGGGCGGATGATGGGGCAACGGGTGGCGCAATCGGTGTGGCGGGCGGTGCTGGCACCGCGACTTTTGCTGCGGGTGCCACCGCCATAGCCGTGGCGGGCAGCGGGGTTTTTGGCATAGGCGCGGCCGCCGTTGGGGCGCTCGCGGCGGCGGGTGTAGCACTCACGAGAGGCGTTGGCGCAATGGGGGCAGCGCGCGCGGGGTCGGGTGCAGCTTGCGAAATTGTGCCCGTAACCAGCGGGGCGGCGGCTTTCGGCGCATTCATACGCCCACCCACATAGCCAATCCCACTGCCAATAATAAGCCCCACCGCCATCGCGGCGATGAGGGCGGGCCAATCGAGATTCACGTACTTGCGCGAGGGGGTTAAGATGATTTGTGTATCGGCAATGGCCGCGCGTACATGGTCTGCCGTGACGGTGTGGGTGTCTTCCGCGTAGGCGGCTAAGAGCGTTTTATCGGCGTAGATATTGATGCGCCGCGTTAAGCCCTCGGAGGCATCCGCAATCAGCTCAATCGCATCTTTGCTAAATAAATTTGGGCCCTTGTAGCCGGCCGCGCGCAGCCGAAAATTTAGGTAATCGTTAATCTGGTGCTCAGGCAGCGGCTGCAAGTGAAAGCTGTGCGTGATGCGCTCTTTCAACTGGCGCATCTTGGGCAGCATTAAGTGCTGATCGAGCTCGGGCTGGCCAAAGAGCACGATTTGCATGAGCTTATGGTGGCTGGTTTCGAGATTGGAAAGCAGCCGGATTTCTTCGAGCGTTTCGAGCGGCATCGCGTGCGCTTCGTCGATCAAGGCGACGACTTGCTTACCCTCGGCGTGGATGGCGACTAATTTTTCTTGTAGCGCGCGGATGAGCTTGGTGGTGCTGGCACTGCGCGTATCAATGCCTAAATCTTCACTCACCACGACGAGCATTTCGTCGCGTGAGAGCGAGGGCACAGCGAGGTATATCGTCTCAACCGTATCCGGTAGCCGCTCCATCAAGACCCGGCAGAGCATGGTTTTGCCGGCCCCGACTTCGCCGGTTACTTTCACCATCCCCTCGCCGCTGGTAATCGCGTAGGTGAGCGCCTGCAAGGTTTCGCCGCGATTAGCGCCGGTGAAAAAAAACTGTGTGTGCGCGGTGATCTTGAACGGCGCTTCGGTAAGGCCGAAATGTTCGAGATACATACTCATAGCGTCGCCAGAAGTCGGGTGATAGATAAGCGGCAGTTTCGCTGCGAGCCGCGCAGCATTTCAGTGTAGCACCCGCAGGCGCTCATGCGGGCTTGGTGGCGCGTAGCGCCTCAATGCGACTATAGAGCGTGGTGCGCGAAACGCCCAAAATTTTTGCCGCTTGCGACATATTGCTGTTGGCAATTTCAATCGCGGCATCAATATAGTCGAGCTCAATTTTTGCTAACGCCGCATTCAGGCTAAAGGCGGGGTCGGCCTCGATTTGTTCACGTGTGCTGGCTGAAACACGAGTACTGGCGCGGGTTTCCGGCAAACTGAACTCCGCCGATAATTCCTCCCGCGTGACGCGGTAGCCGCCGTGTTTGGCCGTTAAGCGAATAACGATATTTTTAAGCTCACGCACGTTTCCGGGGAACGGATACGCGAGCCACGCTTCGCGCGCCGCATCGTCGAGCGTGAAGGGCTCTGAGCCCTGCTTGGCTGCGTATTGCCCCACGTAAAAATCAAATAATTTTAGTTTGTCGCTACCGAGCTCACGTAGCGGTGGCAGCAAAATCGAGAATACCGAGAGGCGATGGTAAAGGTCGGCGCGAAACCGGCCCGCCTTCACCTCAGCCTTCAGGTCGCGATTGGTGGCGGCCAAGATGCGTGCGCGTGAGGTGCGCGTCTGCGTCTCGCCAACGCGTTGAAATTCGCCATTTTCAAGCACCCGCAGTAGCTTGGGCTGCAAATCGAGCGGCAGTTCGCCAATTTCATCGAGAAACAGCGTGCCCTCGGCGGCATCTTCAAAGTAGCCCGCCTTATTGGCCACCGCCCCGGTGAAGGCTCCTTTGGCGTAGCCAAACAGGGTGGGCTCGACTAAGTTAGCCGAAATCGCGGCGCAATTGAGCGCCATAAAAGGCTGCGCCGCGCGCGGGCTTAGCTGGTGCAAGGCGCTGGCCGCGCGCTCCTTGCCGCTGCCGGACTCCCCTTCGATTAGCGCGGGAAAAGTTGAATTGGCGCAAAGGTCAATCTGGCTCTTTAGCTTTCGCATGAGCGGGCTATCGCCTATCAGCGTGCCTTGCGATTGCGCGGCGGAAGAGGGCATTTCGTCGCGCGTTTGCAAAGCTTCTAATAGCAGGCGCTTTAGGTGCGCGGGCTCGCAGGGCTTTGGCACCAGATCAGCCGCACCAAGTGCGCGGGCGCGGCGCGCGTTCGATTCTTCATTTTGGCCCGATAGGACGAGAATACGAATCGAGGACGACCAGGCGAGCAAATCCGCAATGAGCTTAAAGCCTTCCGTGGGCAAATTCGGCACCGGCGGCAAACCTAAGTCGATCAAGGCGAGCGCCGGTTTGAAATGCCCCTCCCGCAATAACGCCATGGCCTCGGCACGCGATTCGCGCACCTCAACCTGAAAATCTCGGGCGAGCACATACGCCAAGCTCTCGCCGATTAACGGGTCATCATCAACGAGTAGGAGTTGCGGTTTAACCATGGTGCCATTTGGGTGCATCGAGCGATGCCCGGATTATAGGCAGGTGTTGAACTATTTGTCGCACCCATGGTCGGTCTTAGCGACAGGGAAGCAACAGCCGACAGTGCTAAAATTGTTTACTTCTTGCCATCTCGCAAGCGCCCCGACGAAATCCACCTTGACCACCACGCCTATGCCGCTCGTCGAAATCGACAACGTAGATTTTTCCTACGGGAGCCGAGCCATCTTAAAAGGCATTTCGCTTAATGTGCCACGCGGCAAAGTGGTCGCCATCATGGGCGGCTCGGGCTGCGGCAAGACGACCCTGTTGCGCTTAATCGGCGGGCAGCTCAAGGCTTCACGCGGGCACGTCAACGTCGAAGGCCAAGATGTGGCAACGCTTTCGCCCGAGGCGCTGTATGCGATGCGCCGCAAAATGGGCATGTTGTTTCAGTTTGGCGCACTCTTCACCGATATGAGCGTGTTTGACAACGTCGCTTTTCAGCTCCGCGAACATACCAAACTTCCCGAAGAAATGATCCGCGATTTGGTGCTGATGAAGCTCGATGCGGTGGGCCTTCGAGGCACCGCAAAATTATTCCCGGCTGAGCTTTCTGGCGGCATGGCGAGGCGTGTTGCGCTCGCGCGCGCGGTGGCGCTTGACCCTACCCTCGTCATGTACGACGAGCCTTTTGCTGGGCTTGACCCGATTTCGTTAGCGGTTGTGGGCAAAACCATACGCCGCTTAAATGACGCACTTGGTGCGACGTCGATCTTGGTCACGCACGATATCGTCGAGTCGCTACAAATTGTTGACTACCTGTATTTTGTGGCCGATGGCCGCATCGTAGGCCAAGGTACGCCGGACGAAATTCGCGCGTCCACCGAGCCTTTTATTCGCCAATTCGTCCACGCCGAGCTCGATGGCCCGGTGCCGTTTCACTACCCGGCGGCATCCTATGCGGCATCGATTGGGCTTAGCGAATGCGCGCCGCTGGCGGGGAGCGATTGATGGAGCGGCTCACGGGTGCTATTCGTAAAATCGGCACGCGCGGCATCGATGCGGTGTGGCGCGCGGGAACGATGGCGCGGTTTTTTTGGCTGGTGCTTGCCAACACGCCGGCCAGCTTTCAGCGCTTTAGCTTGATCTCGCGTGAGATTTATTTCACCGGCGCGCTTTCACTCATCATCATCATGGTCTCCGGCACCTTTGTAGGCATGGTAATTGCGCTGCAAGGCTACGAAACGCTCGTGAAATACGGCGCGCAGGAGCAAATGGGCGTGGTCACCGCACTCTCACTGGTGCGTGAATTGGGGCCGGTGGTGTCAGCACTTTTATTCGCAAGCCGTGCGGGCTCGGCGATTACGGCGGAAATTGGCCTCATGAAAGCGACTGAGCAATTAAAGGCGATGGACATGATGGCGATTGACCCGATCGCGCGCGTGGTTGCCCCGCGCTTTTGGGCGGGGGTGATTTCGATGCCGATTTTGGCCGCGTTATTTTCGGTGTGCGGGATTCTGGGTGGTTTCTTGGTTTCGGTGCTGCTCATTGGTATTGACCCCGGTGTCTTCTGGGGCAATATGCAGTTTGCGGTGGACGTGCGCTACGACATTTTGAATGGGGTGGTGAAGTCGATCGTGTTCGGTATCGCGATTGCTGTGATCGCGACCTACGAAGGATTTTCGGCTGAGCCGACCGCTGAGGGGGTGTCAGCTGCCACCACGCGCACCGTGGTGACGGCAGCACTTACCGTACTTGCGCTTGATTTGGTTTTAACTGGCTTTATGTTGCGGCAGGTTCCGTGAACCACGAAAGGAATAGGTATGGATAGAAAAATAATTGATTTTTGGGTTGGGGTTTTTATGTTGCTGGGCTTTTGCGCCCTGTTGTTTTTGGCCTTGCAAGTCGGCGGCCTCGGCGAGGAGCGTAACCCACCCACATACAAGGTCGAGGCGCGCTTTGAAAACATCGGCGGGCTGAAACTCAAAGCACCGGTGAAAACAGCGGGTGTGCTAGTCGGGCGGGTTGCCGACATTCACTTGGACCCGGAAAAATATCAGGCGGTGGTAACACTCGCGATGGATAAGCATTTTGAGTTTCAAGATGATTCGTCGGCCTCTATCCTCACCTCGGGCTTACTGGGTGAAGTTTTTATCGGCCTAGACCCGGGTGGCGGCGATAAAAAGCTGGTTGATGGCGGCAAAATTAAACTGACCCAATCGGCCGTGGTACTCGAGCGCTTAATTGGTCAGTTCATGTTTGGCAAGGCGCAGGAAGGTGCCGATAAAAAGTAAGTGCAGGCTAACATTTGCCGTAAACGCTTTCGGCAGGCTCTCGTTATATAGGAGCCTCGCTTGTTCGGGGCTTTTTTTCAACTCTAAGGATGTACTCGCCGCTATGTTTAAAAAATTCTTTGCCGCTACCGTTTTTGCCTCGGTCTTGATGGCCCAAGGTGCGCTCGCGCAAGCCGCCCCGGATGAGCTGGTACGCACGAATACCCAAGCGATTTTGGCCGCGATTAAGGCTGATAAAGATTTGCTCGCAGGCGACACGAAAAAAATTGAAAAGCTGGCAGAAGAGAAAATCCTGCCCTATTTTAATTTCGCCAAGATGACGCAGTTGGCCGTAGGCCGTAACTGGAAACAAGCCACCGACGCGCAAAAAACAGCCCTCACCAACGAGTTTCGCCAGCTACTGGTGCGGACTTATTCGACTTCTTTGAGCCAATTCCGTAACCAAACAATCGAGGTGAAGCCCTTGAAATTTGCCCCCACCGACACCGACGTCGTGGTCAAGACCGTGATCAGCCAAGGCGGCGGCTCCGGCATCCCGATTGATTACAGTATGGAAAAAGCCGCCGATGGCTGGAAAGCTTACGACGTACTGATTGACGGGGTCTCGATGGTAACCAACTATCGCAGCTCGTTTAATAGTGAAATTCAGCAAGGCGGGATTGATGGCCTCGTAAAATCGCTCGCGGCCCGTAACGCGAAGAACGCGGCCAAATAACATGAATGTGGCTGCGGATAAACCGGGGGTCAGTGATAGCTTGCAGATCGCAGGCGCGCTGACCTTAGTCGAAATGCCGAGGCTTCTCGCCGAAACCAACGCTTACGTCTCGCAGCCCGCGCTCCCTGATTGCCTCTCGATTGATTTTGCCGAAGTCTCCGATGTGGACTCAAGTGGTGTCGCCTTGCTGCTACACTGGCGACGTGAATCGACGCGCTTGGGCAAAGCGTTACGCTACATCAATATGCCGGCCAATCTCGCTTCACTCGCTCAGTTGTACGGCGTGGATGAGCTCATTCACTGCCCCACGCAGCGCCCCCATTTAAGCCCAAAACACTAATAGCCGCGCGGGTTTCCGCAAGGTTGCGGAAAATTTCATGCCCGATGTTGCAGCGATCGAAGTAGTCGACGTAGAAAAACGCTACGGACAATTCCAAGCCTTGGCCGGTGTTTCTCTCTCAGTCAAACAAGGCGAATTTTTTGCTCTCTTGGGTCCTAACGGTGCCGGCAAAACCACCTTAATCTCCGCCATCGCTGGCCTCACCCGCGCGAGTGCGGGCACACTGCGTGTGATGGGGCATGACGTGGTCGCCGACTACCAAGCGGCACGCAAAGCGCTTGGCATCGTGCCGCAAGAGATCGTGTTTGACCCATTTTTTTCAGTACGTGAAACGCTGCAATTTCAAGCTGGCTACTTTGGGCTCGCGCGCTCCAAAACACTCGATACGTGGATCGACTTGCTGCTGGCCAAGCTCTCGCTCACCGACAAGGCAGATAACAACATGCGCCAGCTTTCCGGCGGCATGAAGCGGCGCGTGTTGGTCGCGCAAGCCCTCGTCCACCGCCCGCCGGTCATCGTACTCGATGAGCCGACTGCCGGGGTCGATGTCGAGCTACGCCAAACGCTGTGGGCGTTTATTCGCGAGCTTAACGCCGCTGGCCACACCATCTTACTCACCACGCATTATCTTGAAGAAGCACAGCAGCTTTGCTCGCGCATCGCGATGATGAAGCGCGGCAAAATTGTGGCACTCGACACCACCGATCATCTGCTCAATGCGTTTTCAGAGCGTGTGCTGAAGGTGAAACTTTTAGAGCCCTTGCCAGAACACTTAATCGCCCGAAGAACCAAGCAGGACGGGGCTTGGCAGCATTTTATGATTCACGATTTAAGTGAAGTCGAGGCCACCTTAGCCGCATTGCGCGAGGCGCGCTGCACGGTCACCAATATCGAAGTCACCGAGCCTGAGCTTGAGGATGTCTTCGTCAAAATTATGAATCAAGGCGGTGCCGCATGATTGGCTTTCGCACGCTACTGACCAAAGAAATTCTGCGCTTCTGGAAAGTCGCGTTTCAGACCGTTGCCGCTCCCGTGCTCACCTCCCTTTTGTATCTCCTCATCTTCGCGCACGTGATGGCGAACAGCAACGCCGCCTTTCCCGGTGTGAGTTACCAGCAGTTTTTAATCCCCGGCCTCGCGATGATGGCGATGCTGCAAAACGCGTTTGCCAATACCTCGTCTTCGCTCATCCAATCAAAGGTGACGGGCAATATTGTTTTTATTTTGTTGCCGCCACTGTCGCACTGGAATTTTTATTTCGCCTACGTGATCGCCGCCCTCGTGCGCGCACTCGCGGTGGGGGCGGGCGTATTCGTGCTCGGCCTCTTGCTCGCGCACGTACCGGTGCATAACGTCATGTGGGTGATTGCGTTCGCCGTGCTCGGTAGCGCAATGCTCGCCGCCCTCGGCCTCGTTGCCGGGCTCTGGGCGGACAAATTCGATCAACTCGCCGCGTTCCAAAATTTCATCATCATGCCGCTCACGTTTTTATCGGGCGTGTTTTATTCGATTAAATCGCTCCCCGTATTCTGGCAAACGCTGTCACACTTCAATCCCTTCTTCTACCTGATTGATGGCTTCCGCTATGGCTTTTTTGGGATATCGGACGTTCCGGTGTGGCACTCGTTTGCGGTCACGGCGGGTGCGTTTTTCTGCCTGTCGGCGGTGACCTTGTATTTGCTGAAGTCGGGCTATAAGTTGCGCAGTTAGTGGTGTGATGCCGAAATCTATGTGTGGCACTACGCGCTGCCGCACTTTAGGCTCCTTCCTCTGCGTGCAGAGTAAGGCGGGGATGGGGTAGCGCGCGCATCGTGGCACGGATGAAGCAGCGGCTACCTATCCTAATGCAACGAGACTATCCATTTTTGCGAATCACGGAGTTAGCTATGGCACAAATTGTGATCCGAAATCTTGAAGAAGCCGTGAAGGCCCGCTTAACGCAAAGAGCGATTCAGAATGGCCGCAGTTTAGAATCGGAAATTCGGCAAATACTCTCTGATGCCGCTTCCCGAGAGTTCGGGCTCGGAACCCGC
>JAYVGG010000186.1:0-2479 GCA_043772475.1 Burkholderiales bacterium | reverse complement strand
TGCGACTACATCATGAAGCCGTTTAATAATGATGAATTCTTGCACGCGTGTAATCGCGCGCTCGATGAGCGAAAACTGCGCCAAGAAAACGCGGCGCTGCGCCGCACGTTGAAAATATCTCGTGACCGCAAGCCCATGATTGGCCGCCATCCAAAGATCCAGCGCTTGCAGGAACTGATCCGTAAAATTGCCGCATCAGATGCCAACGCCTTGATTCGCGGCGAGAGCGGTGTGGGTAAGGAGCTTGTTGCACAGGCGTTGCATTACGACAGCCCGCGCAGTGAGGGGCCGCTGGTGGTGGTGAACTGCGGCGCGATACCAGCTGAGCTGGTCGAGTCAGAATTGTTTGGTCACGTCAAAGGTGCGTTCACCGGTGCGCTCGCCAATCACATGGGCTTGATACGGGAGGCCCACAACGGCACGCTTTTTCTTGATGAAATCGGTGAGCTGCCGCTCGCGTTACAGGTCAAATTCTTGCGTGTGATCGAAGATAAACAAGTGCGTGCCGTCGGCGCGAAGGATGTGCATCGGGTCGATGTACGTATCGTAGCCGCAACCAACAAAGACCTGAAGGCCGCCATCACGCGCAACGAATTTCGCGAAGATTTGTTTTATCGCTTAAATGTTTTGCAACTCGATGTACCCCCGCTTCGCGAGCGCAGCACCGACATCGACCTACTGGCAGCTCACTTTGTAGAGCGTTTTGCGAGCAAGCTCAACAAACGCATCACGGGTCTCGACCGTGAATTTACCGACTTCATCCGCGCCTACGATTGGCCTGGCAATGTGCGCGAGTTACAAAATTTGATCGAGCGCGCAGTGATCTTGGCAGATGGCGAAATTTTGGTTTACAGCGAGCTTGCCGAGGGCTTGGTGGCCGGCGCAACCGGCCTACCGCCTGCCGACGAGAGCGAAAACCCGGTCTCGGTGGAAGGCTATATCAAGCAGGTGGTACTGCGGCACCAAAGCACACTTTCAGAAATTGAGCTCGCCACGATGCTAGGGATTGGCCGCAAAGCGCTGTGGATGCGCCGCCGACGCTGGGGATTGCCCAGAAGCGGAAAAGCCGAGCTTGAGCCCGATGGGAACGAAACGGAGTAGCGCTGTTCCGTTTTGAAACGTAGGACAGGTCTGCAAGGTGCTGGTAGCGACCCAGGCAGCCTGCGATGGCGGCGGTAAGCGGCCTTCGGCGCATCGGACTAAGGCAACGGCGCCTGGATAATCTAGGTTTCCCTAGAGTGGCGCAGAAATTGCATGGGAAGACGTAGTTCGTCCCCATTATCTTTCCCATTCCCTTTCCTTTTCACCAACGACCCAAGGAGCAACCATGGCAGACCCAACACCCGCAGCAGCCGCGCCCAAGCGCAAAAAAATGACGATTCCGATGTTGAATCAAAAGAAGAAAAACAAAGAACCCATCGTTCAGCTCGCTGTTTATGACTACGAAAACGCCATCATCGCCGACCGCATGGGCATTGATATTTTGTGCGTGAGCGACACCGGCGGCATGGTCTTGTTTGGTCACGAGTCGACCACTTCGGTCTCGTTTGAAGAAGTGATGTTCATGGCGCAGGCCGTGAAACGCGGCTCGCAATATGGGCTACGCATGGTCGATATGCCCTACATGAGCTATCACCTATCGGCGCAGCAGGCGGTCGATAACGCCTCGCAGTACGTGGCAAAAGCCGGTGCCGAAGTAATGAAATGCGAAGGCAACAAACACCACGCCAAGTACATCGAAGCGATTGTGAAAGCTGGCATTCCGGTACAAGGCCACATCGGTATTTGCCCAATGCGGATGCCGCAGTTGGGTGGCTTTGCCGCGCAAGGGAAAACCGCAGATCGCGCGAAAGAATTGATTGATGACGCGATGGCGTTTGTCGATGCGGGCTGCTTCTCGATCATGACCGAAGTCTGCACCTCCGAAGTCTCGCAATATCTTGCTGAGAATTTGAGCGTACCGGTGATAAGCTTGGGCTCGGGCAATACCTCGGATGGTGTACACATCATCGGCTCGGATTTATTCCACCTCTACGAAAAGCACACGCCACGTCACTCGAAAATTTACTGTGATCTTGTTCCTATCCTCGAAAAAGGTTATGGCGAATACATGGATGACGTGAAAAACCGCCGCTACCCCGGCCCAGAACATACCGTATTCATGAAGGAAGATGAATTCGAAAAGTTCCGCGCGCTGGTTAACTGGAAGAAATAACGCAATGACCGCACCCGCTCTTGTTGACGAAGCTTTCGAGGAATTTCTGGCGCGATCTAGTTTTTTCTCGCGCTTTAGTCACGCGCAGCGGGCGCGGGTTTTGGCCATTGCAAAGCCAGTCTTGCTGCCCATCGGCAAGCAGGTTTACGGCGTGGGTGAGCCCGCCCACACGTTCTATATTTTGCTTGAGGGCACCATCTTGTTTTCCCTCGCCGTTGGCAATCGCCAAGCGAGTGCGGGTCAAATCATCGGTAACGGTGAAGT
>JAYVGG010000185.1:0-2130 GCA_043772475.1 Burkholderiales bacterium | reverse complement strand
CGCAAATAAAAAAGCCACCTTTTATCGGTGGCTTTTTTTATGCAGATTCGGTTTGAAACAGATCGAATCGCGCGGTGCGCTCGACCAACGTCGACGCCCGCCCGCGCTTGGTGAGCGGGCCTTCGCCGTAGGTGAATTCGCGCGCCGGGGCGTAGGTATCAACCGGGGCGAGCAACATATCGAACGCGCCCTCGTCTTCGCCAGCACCCAGTAAAACCGCCGGCACCAGTCTCGTGATCGAGGTATTGGTTGGTGGCTGAATACCCATGTGGCGCATTGACGACGAGATTAATTCGACCCCGAATTCGATCGTAGTTGGTTCGAGCATCGTGAGCCAGCGCACCACGCCAACCTGCCACTGGCGGGCACCGACTGCGCGTACCCCCACGGCCTCACCCACACAGATGCCGACGCGCCCGTCGCCCACGCGGCGCAGGCGCAGGCCGTTGGTGCTTTGGTTCAGCACCTGCCAATCTTCAGACGCAAACGTGCTGGACGTGACCGTCACCGGTGGCAACGTCGCCATGGGGCGCGTTTGGTGCTCGTTAAATCCGGGCCCGTCGCCTAGGCTCTCAGCAACCTCGGCAAAATGCGCGAGTGCTCGCACACCGCTACAGACGCTGGCGAGCGAGTCGGTAGGGTGGCGATGGAATTGGCGCTTCGGCGGATCTCCCCATAGCCTAACGAGGCGGGCGGTGAGATCGGCGATTTCTTCGGCTGTTCGATTCGCCGCCGCTTTGCCGCCAGAAATTGGCTTACGCTGGGCAAGCCGCTCAACGAGTCGCGACGGATCGACCAAGCGCCATTCCCCGGTCGCCTTGGCGCTGGCTGGATTTTGTGGCGGCGTGGGGGCTTGGTCGCTTTCGAGCGCAACGCGAAAATGCTTTTGCGTATTACCCGCACCGCCTTCCGCGTGGAGGTCAACGAGGCTACGATTAAGGCGCAGAATATCTTGCGTGCGCGACATGTCCTTTGGGGTGAAGCGACACGGGTCGGCAAGTGAAAGCATCACGACTTCGACGTAGACATCGCGCACGGTGTCTTTTTCGGTGGTGTCAATACGCAGCGATTCGAGAGCGTGTTCGAGCGCGTAACGAAACACCTGATGTGACTCTTGCCACACACCGATTGGTACCGGCTGATAGGTCTTGTAAGCGACGCCGATAATGCCGCGCAAATGCTGCAACACGCGCAGCAATAAAGGCGTGATGTGTTTTTTGGCGTTAAAGACAATGAGCTTGCCGGTGCGCTCAAGGAGGTAAAGCTTGTAGGCGAAGGCGAATTGCGTGTGCAGTAAATGTGCTGCATCGGCCGCTTCACGCGCCTTTGGCGGCAAGGGCAAGTTGGCGTTCGCGTAGATCGCTTCGAGCTCTTCAAAAATTACCGCCGCCACCGTGCGGTAGGTGTCCACCACGGCGACGCGCTCCTCTGGCTCCAGCTTTGCGTGGTTCAATGCATCAAGGTTTTGCACGAGCTCTCGGGCGGCCTCGGTCGCGCGCGTGAGCGGCAAGCTTTCGACCCAGGCGCGCGCTTTGCGTGGGCTCGTTGCGACTTCTTTAGGTAAACTCCGCTTAGAAACGGGTACCGAAAGTTTTAGTTTTAACGCCATTCAACCCTCAAGCGCTCGTGCGCGTTTATTCAACCTACAGATTGGCCGACGATCCTCATCGGTTATGTGTTGCGACTGCGCGCACGTGTTCGGTTTTTGTGTGTGCCTAAAGAGAAATTTTAACCACGACTGTAATTTTAGCAGAGGAGTCCAAGTTGGGTACATTTAATGGGCAGTGTCTGGGCATCATGGGGCTACGCCGTCTTTGGGCGGCGGCGCTACTGCTTCTGCTCTCGGCCGTAGCCTGCAATGCCTTCGCCTTTGAGCTTCGCGATACTGACGGTCGCGAACAGACGTTAAGTGCTGCCAAGGGTCAATGGGTCATCGTGAATTTTTGGGCGACTTGGTGCGCGCCCTGTATTCGCGAAATCCCTGAGATTGCTGAATTTGCAAAAGAATCCAGCGAGCGGGTGCGCGTGGTCGGGGTCGTGGTCGATTGGACGGACACCGGCACCGAGAATAAAGACGCGGATCGCCGCAAGGTGATCGCGTTTGCCAAAAAAATTGGCCACAGCTACCCG
>JAYVGG010000184.1:0-2333 GCA_043772475.1 Burkholderiales bacterium | reverse complement strand
GAGACCGGCTGGAACACGAGGTGGCGCGGGCTTCTTCAGGCTTTGAGCAATCGCAACCGTGTCACCCTCGTTTAAAAAGCCAGCGCCCGCCGCCACGATCACTTGCCCCTTTTCGATACCGTCAAGAATTTCCAGACGCTCGCCGACACGCCGCCCTGTGGTGACCTTAATTTGCTTGACGGTGGTTTGCCCGCTCTCTTTGCCTTGCGTTGAAAAAACAAAACTAAAGCCATCGCGCACCACCACGGCCTGCTGTGGCACGGTGAGGCCGCTCGATTGCCCGAGTGCGAAATCGCCCGTCGCAAACATACCCGCACGTGCCGCCGCGCCAATCGGTAAATCGACATAGACCAGCGCATTGCGGGTTTGTGGGTCGATGGTAGGCGCGATGATGCGGACCTTGCCACTCACCTTATCGCCCGCTGCGGTGCTAATCGTGACGATCTGCGCGGGTTTTACTTTGTTGAGCTCGGTGGCGGTGACTTCGGCGCGCCACTCTAAGCGGTTGTTGCGGATGAGGCGAAATAATTCCTGTCCCGCCTGCACGACCGCGCCGACGGTGGCGGGGCGCGCCGAAATGACGCCGCCATCGGGAGCCAAGACGCGCGTATTGCGTAAGCGAATCGACACGCTTTGCGCGGCAGCACGGGCGGCGGCGAGGCGGGCTTCGGCCGTGGCGGCGGCGGTTGTGTACTGGTTAATCTGTTGCGCGCTCATGGCGCCGGTTGTTTCCAGCGTTTTGGCACGCGCAGCGTTTGCGTTTGCTTCAGCAAGCGCGGCCTCTGCTTCGGCAATACTGGCGCGCTGCACGGCCAATTCAGCCTCAACCGAATCTGCCGCGAAGCCAGCCAACACTTGCCCGCGCTTGACCACATCGCCCACGTTGACGCGCACATCCGTGAGACGTAGGCCGTTCACCTCGGCACCGATAACCGTCTCTTGCCACGCTGCTACATTGCCCGTGGCGCGTAGGTTGAGGCTAAGCTCTGAAGCCTCCGGTCTCGTGACCGTGACGGTGAGGGCGGGCTTGGTTGTCGTGGCCGGGGCATCGTTGGCCGCATTGACCAAAATGGCCGTCCCGCCTAGTGTTGCGAGCAATGCCATCAACACGGCGGGTTGCTTAAAAATTGGCGTGGCAATAAAAATTGATTTCATGGCTTAGTCCTCATCATGCAGATTTATTTTGCAGAAATGGTGGTGATAGTTTGGTCGCGTTCCCACCCGCCGCCGACGGCGCGGTAGAGCGAGACCCAGGCGGTCAGTCGCTCACGCTCAAGATTGACTGCGGCACCTTGTGCCGCCACGACCGCGCGGCGCGCCTCCTCGAGCTCCACCACGGAGCCCACGCCGACACGTACCTTGGATTCTGCTGCGGTGGCGAATGCTTCAAAACCCTTTTGCGCGCTACGGGTGTCTTCCTCGCGCGCCGCAGCACTTGCAAGTCGCACGAGTGCTTCTTCGACTTCACGCACCGCTCGCGAGGCGCGCTCCTGTAGATGGGCGCTCGCTTCCGCATAGCGCGAGGCGGCGAGATTGACGGCAGCCGCGCGACGGCCCGCGTCAAAAATCGGCAATGAAATTGCCGGACCAAATGACCACGTTTTTCCGGCGTCCGGTAAACCGACATACCCAAGCGCACCTGAGAGCGTGATGCGCGGGAAGCGATCTGCGTCAGCCACGCCGATGTCGCTTGCGATGGCATCAAGCTCACGGAGTGCCGCGGCAAGATCGGGGCGTTGGGTGAGGGCGGCGGCGGGTACGCGTTGCAAATCCCAGCCTCGCACCACGGGCATGCGTGCTCGGCGCGTGGCGAGTTTAGACCGCAGGGTGGGTTCATCAAAGGTGGTTAAGGTGGCGAGGGCTTTGATTTCTAGCTCACAGCTTGCGCGCTGTTGGGTCGTACGTGCGCGCGCCTCAGCAGCACTTGCCTCGGTGAGTGCTGCTTCGGCTGGGGCAGTAAAGCCTGCTTTGGCCTTGAGATCAATCAGGCGTGCCGTCTCAGCGCGTGATTGGCTATCGCGCTCAAAGCCGATCAAGAGAATTTCACAGCTTCGCAAATTAACGTAGCCGGTCGCGATGTCAGCGGCCAAAGTGACCCTGGCATCGTGCCACTCTAGTGTGCGTGCATCCGCACGTGCCGATGCAGCGGCGGCAGATAGCGCCTGACGGCCGCTACCGAAAAGATCAAGCTCCCATATTGCATCGACCGACACGCCACGGCTTTGTGTGGGTGCCGCAAAATTGCCGGGCATATCGGGCGCACCGCTGCGCGTTTCATGTACGCCTAGCGACACATTGGGCCAGCGGCTGGCACCCACACTTGCCAAGGTTGC
>JAYVGG010000183.1:0-2258 GCA_043772475.1 Burkholderiales bacterium | reverse complement strand
ATTTTAGTTTTTGTCGGTGCGCTGGTGTTTGTCCATGCGAAGGTCAACAAGGCGCTGGTCGATTCGCTCACCGCGCGCTTTGACAACGTGCTAATTGCGATGCGGCTCACCGAAGAGAAACGCCGCGTAGAAGACGCCGGTCGGCTCCTTGACCAAGAAGCGCTTGATCGGCGGCGGGCGGAGCGCTCGGAGCTTTTGGCGTTGCAACACCTACGCCTCCACGTCGAGCGCACGCCGCTATCGGTGATCGAGTGGGACATGGAATTTCGCGTAACCGCCTGGAACCCCGCAGCAGAAGCCGTGTTTGGATACACCAAGACAGAAGCCCTCGGTGAATCGGGCTACATGCTTGTGAACGGCGCACAAGAAAACGAGCATCTGGCCCAGATGTGGATGGATCTGATCAAAAACAAAGGTGCCTCGCGGGTCACGCTATCGGCCAAGACCAAGCGCGGCGAAGCGATCGAAACCGAGTGGTACAACACACCGCTCGTCGATAGTGACAATAAAGTAATCGGTGTGGCCTCTCTCGTGCAAGACGTGACCGAGCGCATGAACACCGAGCGCACGATTCACTACATGGCGCACCACGATGCGCTCACGGGGCTACCGAATCGTCGCCTCATGCAAGATCGTCTCAATCAAGCGATCATGCAGGCGCGCCGCCAGCAGCGCCATGTGGCACTGATGTTTCTCGATCTTGATCGCTTTAAGCTTGTCAACGATACCCTCGGCCACGAGACGGGCGACCATGTGCTACGCGATGTCTCGAAGCGGCTCTTAACCGCCGTGCGCGATGGTGATACGGTATCGCGTGAAGGGGGTGACGAATTCATCATCATCTTGAGCGATCTCGATAAACCCGAATCAGCACAGCTTGTTGCCGCCAAAATTATGGCCGAATTAGGCAAACCCATCGAGATCGGTGGCCACGAGCTCACCGTGACGGCCTCGATTGGTATCTCGCATTTCCCTAATGATGCAACCGATGTGCAGCAGCTCTTAAAACACGCCGACTCCGCCATGTATCAGGCCAAGGACGCTGGCCGCAATACGGCGCGCTTCTTTACGTCTGATCTCAATTTCCTGCTCTCTAAACGGCTCGACATGGAGACCCGCTTGCGGCGCGGTATCGAGCGTAACGAGTTTTATTTGCGCTATCAGCCGCTCGTGAATGTAGCAAGTGGGCGCATCGAAGGGGTCGAGGCACTACTGCGCTGGAAAGACCCAACCAAGGGCGAGATTTTCCCCAGTGATTTTATTTCTGTTGCCGAAGAGCTGGGCGTGATTGTGCCGCTTGGTGATTGGGTATTTCGTACTGCGTGCATGCAACTCAAAACGTGGGAGTCAATGGGCATCCGCGATCTCACGATGTCGGTCAATCTCTCACCACGGCAATTTATTTCACGCAAATTATTGCCCTCCATGAAGGCCGCGATTGCCGAAAGCGGTGTCGATGCGACCAAGCTAGACCTCGAAATCACCGAGACCATGGCGATGCGAAATCTCGATCAAACCATCGAGATCCTTGGCGAATTACGCAAAATCGGTCTCACGGTCTCAATTGATGATTTCGGTGTCGGCTATTCGTCGCTGAGCCAGCTAAGCAAGCTGCCCGCGCAGACACTCAAGATTGATCGCAGCTTTATTAGCCTCATCCCCGGTGACGCAAGCAGCCGCTCGATTGCGGAAGCGATTATGGCAATGGGCAAGAGCCTGAAACTTCGCATTGTGGCTGAAGGGGTCGAGCAACAAGCGCAGCTCGATTTCTTACGCGCACACGGCTGTGACACCTATCAGGGCTACTTGTTTGCGAAGCCGCTCACACTCGACGAGGCCACGCTGGTGTTGAAAACACAGCGGCAAGCGGCTTGATTTCGCCTGCGAGTACCGGCTAAAACGCCGCGTGGTTATTGGGCTTTCGCTCCCTACCACACGCCCACATTGGGCATCGAAACCCACGGCTCACACGGTGCCAAGGCCGTGCCGGCTTGCAATAATTCAATCGAGATATTGTCCGGCGAGCGCACAAAGGCCATGCGCCCATCGCGCGGGGGGCGATTGATTATTACCCCCGCATCCATGAGCTTTTGGCAGGTTGCGTAGATGTCATCTACCGCATAAGCGACATGCCCAAAATTACGCGCGAAGCCTAGCTCTTCCTTATCCCAATTGTGCGTGAGCTCAATCGCGGCCGCTTCGTCGCCCGGTGCCGATACAAACGCGAGCGTGAATCGGCCATTCGGGTAATCGGTGCG
>JAYVGG010000182.1:0-6796 GCA_043772475.1 Burkholderiales bacterium | reverse complement strand
CAATCTGTGCGGCACGAAACTACGGCAGGTCGATGCCGTCGCCGCGATCACTAACGTGATGCCAGCCGATAGAGTCTGTCGCTGATTTGTTTTTCATGTCGGCTCCAAAGGCCGGTGAACGCGTCTGCGTCACCGGCTTTTTTCATGGCGCTAAAGACAAATTACGAAAGCACTTGAGCGAGCACCCCAAGCGCAAAGTGGACGGGCGCCGACCTCCTCAGCCCCGCAAATTTACCGGGCATTAAAAGCAAGGTCGTTCTCACTGCCTCCAAAAATACATTGTGAAGCGCATCAGAATAACGCCAAACCCCTTGCCGTTATTGGCGTTTCAGCCAATTGCCTATACCGACTAGCGGCACCCAGCACCACCTAACCCCTGTCACCCCGAGCGTAGCCGGCGGATCTTACCCGCGTGGCTGCGATGAGGCTTCTCCTTCGCGCAAACGGGTGAGATGCCTCGTCGCGTTATTGCGGCGTTCGTTGCAAGGACAATGTAGCGCGCGTCTCACCACCGCAAAACGCGAACTAGCTTGGCAGCACGCCACCGGCATCCCGATTCGCCGCCTGTTGCAGCGCGAGTAATTTCATCGCGTCGCTCTCAGCCGCCGTGGGGCTACCGGCGTTAAGTGCGTGCATGGCGCGGGCGCGCTGGGTGTCGCCCTCGCTGGTGGGGGCGACGAAGCCGCTTTGGTCGCGGGCAAACGTATCGAGTTGGTTTGCCAGCGTTTGCGCGACATCGAGGCGGCCGTTAAGCGAGATGATTTCGCGCCCGCTATTGGGCCCGTAGCCCACGGAAACCAAGTCCGTCACCCATACGCGCAAGGTCATGTTTTCTACGTTTACCACTTGAGATTGCGTTTGCACGGTGCTCGTGAGTGCGTTACCGAGCGCCATGTTGGCGGTGCGGTAGCTGCCCTCGGCTTCTACCCAGATGAGCTGCGATAAAAACTCCACCCGCCCCCATAGCACGTGGCTTTGCTTAAACACAAAAAGTGCGATTGCCACTAAGCCGACAAAAACCGACATCGCGGCAGGCGTTGGCGCTTGCCCTTGCGAGAGGTTTTTACACGTCACCAACAATATGATTGAGGCGGCGATTAAACAGAGCGTCAAAAAGATACTCGAGCACGCGAGGTAGCGCTCACGCGGGCTCGCAAACGCCGCACCAAAGCCCAAGCGCTCGCCTAGCCGATTGGGCATGGGCTGGGTTTCGTCGAAGCGCGCCATCACAAAAGCACCCGCGCCGTTGGATGCGGTAGCGGGGCGGCTTTCGATGCGCTTGATATTGGGAATCTTTTCGGCCCAGCGGCGCTGTAATTCGCGGTCAAGCTCGTCGTATAGCGCACCCGGTGGGGCGTTAAAGCTTAGGCTACGTTGCTCGCAGGCGGTTTCGATACGCTCAGGTTTGGTGAGGTGCGTGATCGAGGCCAAAAGCGCTAAACCGGCCGCAATCGCAAACGTGATGAGCAAGGTGAATACGGTCGTGGGTAGCCAATCGAGCATCGGCACACTCACCGCTCCGAGCACGATGGGTGCCAAGATTGGCGTTAACAAAAGCGCTACCAGCTCAAGGCTCGCGATAATTTGATTGCGCTGCGAGCGCCCGGTGAGTGCTGGCAAATAAACCAAGAGCGCCGCGATAGCCGCATAGATTGCAGCGAGCACGCCCATAAACGGCTTGCCGCCATAAAGTAGCCACGAAAGCGCGAAACTTAAGACTGTGGCCGCCGCAATCAAGGCGCTGGCAAATTGTGATTCGGTGAGCTCGCGCACACGCTTAGGCGATGTGACGAGTGCAGGCGACATGGCATAGAGCAAGCCGTTAATGGGGCCGCTCGGGCGTGTGTAGAGGAGGGCTCCCTCGCGCATCCGCTGCGTTAATGCTTCGGGGGTGTACTTGACGGAGTCCTCCACCGTGTCGCCGACTGTCTCGAGCAAGGCCTGGTAATCGCGCCCAAAAAAATAGCGTAGCTGCACAAGGGCCCGGCCAATGATGAGCATGCCCATCAAAATCGCGAGCACGCCGAACACAATCGCCACCGTGCTACCGGCCTGTGCCTGCTGGGCATCGAGCGCGCCGCGTGCGAGTAGCACCGCGCCGAGCCCGGCTGCGCCCAAGATAAAGCCGCCGATTAACAAACAAATATTTTCGATACGAAACGGATTCGGTAATTCAAACGCGCCCGTTTGCGGGTTGTATTCGTAGCTCATGCGCTGTCCTATTTTTTGTGTCGCGGGGTGGGGGGTTGGCTGTCGGTGCGGGTGGCACGATTTTAAGCGGATTCAGCGGATTAAAATTTGGGCTACCCCGATTACGGGTGAGGGTTGATCTAACTCGCCAAACATGGCGTGGTTACTAGGCTTTCGGGCGGTTCGGGGACAGAAAACCGAGCGCTTAAGCAAGGTGCAGCCTTGCGCGCAAATTGACCCCGTCATCAACACAACTATCGTTTGACAAGCGCCTACCCGAATTCGCATAATCCACTGTTAGGATTTATAACCAGTTCATTTCACCATACTTGAGGAGAGACCCATGAAAACATCGTACAAAATTGGTTTTGCGGCACTGCTGGCAGTTGGCCTTGGGAGTTGCGGCAAGGAAGAAGCGAAAAAGGAACCACCAAAGGCCGCCGCCGCTGCGGCAGAACCTAGCGTTACCGTGAAAATCGCTCACGCTGGCCCGCTGACGGTAAAAACCCCACAGCTTGGCAAGGATGATGAGAACGGTGTGGCGCTCGCCGTGATGCACGCGAACGAAAAGAAAATCAAAATCGACGGCAAGCTCGTTAATTTTGTAATGGTCTCGGAAGATGACCAAGGCGACGCGAAAGTTGGCAACACGGTCGCGCAAAAGTTGGTCGATGCGAAAGTGGTCGCGGTGATTGGGCACTTGAATTCGGGCGTGTCGATTCCCGCTTCGGAAATTTACGCGAAGGCGGTGCCACCGATCCCCATGATTTCCGGCTCCGCCACCAACCCCACGCTCACCGAGCGCGGTATGAAAAACGTATTCCGCACCGTTGGCCGTGATGACCAGCAGGGCCCAGCCATTGCGGCCTACATCATCAGCGAAATGAAGGCGAAAAAAGTTTCGCTCATTGATGACAAAACCGCCTACGGCGAAGGCTTGGTAAACGAAGTCGATAAGACGTTGAAAGCGGGCAAAGTCACGATCTTGGGGCGTGAGCGTACGACCGACACCGAAACCGATTTCAAAGCGATTCTGACTAAGGTGAAAGCGAAAAACCCTGACGTGATTTTCTACGGCGGCATGGATCAAACCGGCGGCCCGATGTTGAAACAAGCGCGTGAACTCGGCATCAAAGTGCCGTTCGTGTTTGGTGATGGCGCGTGTACCAACGAAATGTCCACGCTCGCCAAGGGCGCGGCAGACGGCTTGGTGTGCTCACAAGCGGGTCTCCCGGCGGAAGCGGCCAGCAAGGAATTTTTGACTTCCTTCAATGCGAAATTTGGTGAAGTGAAGCAGTACGCGCCGTATTTCTACGATGGCGCGATGGCCGTGATTGAAGCGATGAAAAAATCCAATTCGACCGACCCTGCTAAATTTGGCCCTGAATTGTTCAACGTAAGCTTCGTTGGTGCGACCGGCCCGGTGCAGTTTGATGCCAAGGGCGATCGTAAAGACGCAGAAATCACGATCTTCAAAATGGAAAACGGTAAGGTTGTGCCGATTTCGATTATTAAGAATGGCGTTGCGGCTAAATTTGCACCGATGGCGGCACCGGCTGCGGCACCGGCGGCAGCAGCTAAACCGGCCGAAGCACCTAAAAAGTAAGTTTCTGTACATCACCAAGACGGCACCTGCTTATCACAGGTGCCGTTTTTTATTGGTGTGCTCGCAAGTCGGATTCCTGTCACGTTAAGGTAACATCCGCACCCATGGATACCTTCCTCCAACAACTCGTTAACGGCCTCACGCTCGGCTGTGTTTATGCGGTCGTCGCCCTCGGCTACACGATGGTGTACGGCATTATTCAGCTTATCAATTTCGCGCACGGCGAGGTGGTGATGATTGGTGCCATGGTGGCATTCACTGTGATGGGCGCGCTCGCCGGCAGTGGCGCGCCGCCGGTGGTGATTTTGATGCTCGGTATTCTCGCGGCGATCCCCGCTTGCATGGTGGTGGGCTATCTGGTCGAGCGGGTGGCGTATAAGCCGCTGCGCCGCGCGCCGCGTTTGGCTCCGCTCATTACCGCGATTGGTGTCTCGATGATTTTGCAGCACGTGGCGCTGCTTGTTTGGGGGCGCAATTATTTGTCGTTTCCGCAGGTGATCGCCACAGAATCCTACGCGCTCACGTCATCCGCCAATAGCGCCACAATCACCAATATCCAAATTGCCATCATCGTGCTTTCGATTTTGATGATGGTGGGTTTACTGCTCTTGGTTTACCGCACGCGCATCGGCATCGCTATGCGCGCGACCTCGCAAAACCCCAGCGTGGCGGGGCTCATGGGCATTAACATTGATCGCGTGATTTCGTTCACGTTTTTAGTTGGTGCTGGCTTGGGTGCGGTGGCGGGCGTGATGATGGGCTCGTACTATGGGATTGTTCACTATCAATTGGGCTTCCTACTCGGCTTGAAAGCGTTCTCGGCTGCGGTGCTCGGCGGCATTGGCAATTTGGGTGGCGCGGTCTTGGGCGGGCTGTTGATTGGCTTAATCGAAGCCTTTGGCGCGGGCTACATGGGCGACGTGACCAACGTCTGTACGCTCGATAGTTTTTTACCGGGCTTCGCCACTATGTGCGCGGCAGACTCCAACGCGTCCCTGTTTGGTAGCGATTACAAAGATGTATTCGCCTTCATCGTCTTGATTTTGGTGCTGGTGTTCCGCCCCTCTGGGCTCCTTGGCGAACGTGTATCGGATCGCGCATGACGCAAAATCTCGTTGATCGTTTTTTGCCGCCGCACATCCGCAAGCACCCAGCGGTGTTTTGGGGCGGGGTGGTGCTGATTGCCTTGGCGCTGATCGCACTCCCCTTCGCGCTCGCCTTGCAGGGCATGGCGTGGGTTCGTATTACCAATCTCGCGATTTTGTTTGCGTTTCTCTCGGTGGGGCTCAACATCGTGGTGGGCTTTGCGGGGCTTTTAGATCTGGGCTACATCGCGTTTTACGCGGTGGGTGCCTATGCGTATGCGTTGCTTGCGTCCCCCCACTTCGGCATTCACTTACCGTTTTGGGTGATCTTGCCGATTGGTGCCGCACTCGCGTGTTTATTCGGCGTGTTGCTCGGCGCACCTACGCTCAAATTACGCGGGGATTATCTTGCGATTGTCACGCTAGGCTTTGGTGAAATCGTGCGGATTTTTATGAAAAATATGTCCACGCCAGTCAACCTCACCAATGGCCCCAAAGGGATTTCGACTATTGATGCGATCAATATCGGCGGGGTCGATTTTGGCAATACCACGACGGTGGCGGGTATCGTGCTGCCGGGGCCAACCAAATATTATTTTTTGCTGATGGTGATTTTGATCGCCATCATCGTCATCAATTTTCGCTTGCACAATTCACGCATTGGCCGCGCGTGGGAAGCGATTCGTGAGGATGAATTAGCCGCGCGCTCGATGGGGATTAACACCACGGGGATGAAGCTACTTGCCTTCGCGATGGGCGCGTCATTTGGCGGCATTGCCGGTGGCATCTTTGCGGCCATGCAAGGCTTTATCGACCCGGAAAGTTTTACGCTGACTGAATCCGTCATGATTCTTGCCATGGTGGTCTTGGGTGGCATGGGTAATATCTGGGGCGTGGTGCTGGGCGCTATTTTGCTTTCGTTCGTGCCGGAATTGTTGCGCTACACGGTGGCCCCGGTGCAAGATTTTTTATTTGGTAAGCAGCTCATTGAGGCCGAGGTGTTACGCATGTTGCTCTTTGGGCTTGCGATGGTAGGCATGATGCTGTTCCGTCCCGCAGGCCTCCTGCCTTCCGCCGTGCGTAAGCGCGAGCTGGCGCCGAAGGACTAGGTATGGCCGATGCAATTTTACGCGCCGATAAAATTACCAAGCGTTTTGGTGGCCTTACCGCGCTGTCTGATGTGAGCTTTGCGATTGAGGCGGGCCAAGTATTTGGCCTCATCGGCCCCAATGGCGCGGGCAAGACGACGATGTTTAACGTGCTCACGGGCTTGTACCCGCACGACGAAGGGGACGTGATCTTTAAGGGCACCAAAATCAACGGCATCACCCCCGACAAAATCGCCAAACTCGGCGTGGCGCGGACGTTTCAGAACATTCGGCTGTTCGGAAATTTATCCGCGATAGAAAACGTAATGATCGGCCGCCACGTGCGTACACGCGCGGGTGTGTGGGGGGCGATCACGCGTAACCGCGCGACGCGCAACGAGGAAGCCGCGATTGAACAACGCGCGCATGAGCTACTCGATTTTGTGAATGTCGGCGCGCGCGCGAATGATCTCGCTAAATTTTTACCTTACGGCGATCAGCGCCGCTTAGAAATCGCCCGCGCACTCGCAACTGATCCGCAAGTGTTAGCGCTCGATGAGCCCGCCGCTGGCATGAATGCCACCGAGAAATTAGCGCTCCGCAAACTCATCGTCGATATTCGCGCCAAGGGCATCACGGTGCTATTGATTGAGCACGACGTGAAATTGGTCATGGGCTTATGTGACCGTGTGGCCGTGCTCGACTACGGCAAAAAAATCGCCGAAGGTGTGCCAGCGGATGTACAGCGCGACCCGAAAGTCATCGAGGCATATTTAGGTGCTGAAGTACCGGCCGAGGTGGCCGCGTGAGCTTGCTTTCACTCACCG
>JAYVGG010000181.1:0-3323 GCA_043772475.1 Burkholderiales bacterium | reverse complement strand
AAATTTCAATCCAGAATCAAACTTTGCACAACGGTGCCCTTAACGGTGGCACCGGCTGCGGTGGCACCTATCGTGGCACCCGCCAATCCGGCCGCAACCCGCGTCCCTATTGGTGTTCCAGTCAGCCCCGCAGTGGCAAAACCAGCCGCAGCGCCCGCAAAATAAAATAAATCTCGGATGATTTTCGCGGCAAAAATCGGCCTGCGGCAACGCATTGCGGACTGGATTTTTCGCGCTAAAGCGCCGGAATCCCCCCCAGTTATTTTGGTGCAACGCCGGATTTTTATCCTGCCCACACGCACCGGCTACTTCTTCGCCTTCGTCTTGCTGCTCATGCTGATTGCGGCGATCAATTACAGCCTGTCGCTGGGCTTTATGCTCACCTTCTTGCTCGCCGGTATGGGCAGCACGGCCATGCTGCATACGTTTCGCAATATCGCCCGCCTGTCGCTTGCACCGGGCAAGGTGGAGCCGGTGTTCATGGGCGAAACCGCCCACTTTGGCCTTGTGCTGCATAACCCGTCAAACGCACGCTTTGCCGTGGGCGCCAAGCGCGCAAAGCACCGCCATATCGAGCCCGAATTCGGCGATATTGCGAGCGAAGGCGCTCTCACGCTGCAACTGCCCCGTGTGGCCGAAAAACGCGGGCGGCTTGCCTGTGAACGTATTGAAGTTTTTACCGAGTATCCGGTGGGTCTTTTTCACGCTTGGTCTTACGTCGATTTTGGCTCCACCTGCCTTGTTTATCCACGCCCTGATTCGGGCAGCGGCGCGCTGCCGCTTGATGCTAACGCCAAGGGAGAAGGCAATGTACCAATCAAGGGTGACGAAGAGTTTCAATCACTACGCGCCTACAAGCCTGGCGACACGCCGCGCCAAATCGCGTGGAAAGCACTCGCACGCGGGCAAGGGCTATTGGTCAAAGAATTTGGCGCAACGGCTAGCGCCGATCTGTGGCTCGATTACGAAACGCTACACGGGCTCGGTATGGAAGCTCGCCTCTCCAGGCTCACGTGGTGGGTGCTCGAAGCCGAGCGCAATCAGCTCGCCTACGGTTTGCGCCTACCCGACCTCACGCTCCCCCCGGCCATGGGGGCGGTGCATCGCAGCCGCTGCCTAGAAGCGTTGGCACTCTTTGGGCTTTCGTAGCGTATGCAAAACCAATCCGCCCTAACACTTGCCAATATCACGTGGCTCGTCGCCGCCTTAGCCTTCGTGATAGCACCCCACATGGCACGCTTACCGATCTGGGTCGGGGCTGTCTGCATCGCGGCCGGGGCGGCGCGCTGGCTGATCGCGCGTAACGGCTGGCGCACCCCAAAATGGTGGTGGATGGCAGCAATTGCGATTGGCGTTTTTGTCGGCGCTTATTGGGAATATAAGCGCATCTTTGGCCGCGAAGTGGGAGTGACATTACTCATCGTCATGCTGTGCCTTAAAACGCTGGAAATCAAAATGAAACGCGATGTACTTGTCGTGATTTTCATAGGGTTTTTCTTAGCGATGACCAATTTTCTCTATTCGCAATCGATCTTCATGGGTGGCTACATGTTTATCTGCGCGTGGATTTTTGTCGCCACCCTCATTGGCTTTAATCGCATCGGCACGGAGGCTTCGATACGCGAGCGTTTAGTGCCCGCCGCGTGGCTACTTTTGCAGGCGATTCCGTTGATGCTGGTGCTGTTTTTTTTATTCCCGCGATTAGCAGGCCCCCTGTGGACCATGCCGCAGGAAGACCGCGCCCGCTCTGGGCTTTCAGACAGTATGTCGCCCGGCGACATCAGCAAATTATCGCTCTCGGACGCGGTCGCGTTCCGAGTCGATTTTGAAGGTGCGATACCTGAAAACGCCGATCTTTATTGGCGCGGCCCAGTGCTCGGCCAGCACGAAGGCCGCAGCTGGCGCGCCTATAACGTGACCGACGTGCCCCAGCTCAATTACACCTCCGAAGGGGCTGCAATCGCC
Source organism: Burkholderiales bacterium (assembly GCA_043772475.1). Classification (GTDB taxonomy): domain Bacteria; phylum Pseudomonadota; class Gammaproteobacteria; order Burkholderiales; family Usitatibacteraceae; genus UKL13-2. The sequence continues at coordinate 1,358 of JAYVGG010000181.1, read as the reverse complement.
TACCGCGTCACCTTGCAGCCGCACAATAAACCCTGGCTATTCGCGCTCGATATGCCCGGCTCACTGCCTGCCGATGCCTACTTTTTAGCCGATTACCAAATGCGCTCGAAAACACCGATCCAGGCCTTGCGCGCCTACGAGATGACATCCTTCCTACGCTATCGCGCCGGTACGGGGCTTGGCGAACGCGAGCTTCGCCCCTACCTGCGCTATGTGAACACCATCAACCCGCGCGCGATTGCCTACGGCCAAAAACTGCGTGAGACCTACCCGGACAACAAAGATCTCATCGAAGCCCTTCTGAAACGCTACAACACCGAATTCAACTACACCCTAGAGCCCCCCTCGCTTGGCGAAAACCCGGTTGACGAATTTTTTTTCGATACCAAAAAAGGATTTTGCGAGCACTACTCATCGAGCTTTGTTTTTATTCTGCGTGCAGCCGGCATCCCCGCGCGCGTGGTCACCGGCTACCAAGGTGGTGAGCTGAACCCGATCACCCGCCAGCTCGTGGTGCGCCAATCTGAGGCGCACGCCTGGTCTGAGGTGTGGCTTGCCGACTTAGGCTGGGTGCGGATCGACCCGACCTTTGCCGTCTCGCCCCTGCGGATCAATCGCGGCATGGGTGCAGCGCTCGGGCCCTCCGGTATTTTCGACACCCTAGCCGGTGCCGATGGCTTGGGGCTTCTCAACCAACTCCGCTACAGCTGGGATGCCGTCAATAGCCGCTGGAACCAATGGGTGATCGGCTTTAGCGCAGATCGCCAGCGTGGGCTACTCGATCAGATCGGGCTCGATAATTTAGACTGGAAGCAATTAGCGCTCTGGATGGTGGGCGGATTATTTTTAGCAGGGGGCGCCATGAGCGCAATCCTGCTCCTACAAACCTACCGTAGCCGCAAAACGCCCGTCGTGGCGGCCTACGATAAATTTTGCGCGAAGCTCGCGAAGGCGGGTGTCACGCGTGCGCCGCACGAAGGCCCGCTGGATTTGCTCGCCCGAATCGGCCGGGAACGCCCGCCCCTATTGGCCGAAGCCACGATTGTGATTGAAGCTTATGTGGCCGCGCGCTATGCCGTGAGTAAAGAGCCAGCGTTAGCGGTGCGCGAATTTATTGGGCGAGCGCGAAGCTTTCGTGCGTCGCGCTGAGTTGAAAGCCTTACGTAGTGTCTGTTTAACAGCCGGTGGCAAGTACCGAGCGCTGCTGTTCATTTGCGCGGCTAGTGATGCCGATGGGCAACACGCAAGCTCAAAATTCAGTGATTAAAAAAACAAGGTGGCTGGAACGGCTCGCCAATAAAGGAGTTTGGCGATAGGATGATGAAAGACTTGACCCTAGCCTCCCCTACGCCGTTCAA
>JAYVGG010000180.1:0-2113 GCA_043772475.1 Burkholderiales bacterium | reverse complement strand
GGGCGTAACATCTTCGCCCAGCGCGTTTTGCACCATCACCAGCGGCACCCCTGCCCGCCGCGCATGGACGTGGCCGATGCAGGTGAGCTTGACGTCGAGCGTCTCGCTGATGGTTTCGATTTGTTCGTGCGCTTCGGGTGGCGCAGTAAAGCAGAGCTCGTAATCGTCACCGCCGGCTAATACGGCAGCCGCAAACAGCTCGCTGGATAAACTTGAAAATGCACGGGGCACGGGGATGTGAGACCTTGCAATGGTGGCGCCCAACATCGAATTTTCAGCGATATGGCCTAGATCGGCCAAGAGCCCGTCGGAAAGATCAATCGCCGCTGAGGCCACGCCAACGAGCGCGCGGCCAAGCTCCACACGCGGTGTTGGCCGGGTGAGACGGCGCAGGCCCGCTTCGCTGACATTGGGCAACCGGTGCGGCTTGGTCCGGTCTACTGTGAGACGCATGAGTGCCAACGCCGCCTCACCGAGCTCGCCCGATACCCAGATTGCGTCGCCCGCGTTCGCCCCATTGCGCCGAATCGCCCGCCCCGGCTCGATCTCGCCCATGACGGTGATCGTGATCGAGAGCGGACCTTTGGTGGTGTCACCGCCGATGAGCTCAATATCGTGCTCGTCGGCTAGGGCAAAAAAGCCCAAGGAGAAATTCCGAAGCCACTCTGCGTCGACACTTGGGAGGGTCAGCGCGAGGGTGGCAAATCGCGGCAGCGCCCCGCAAGCGGCCAAATCAGAAAGATTCACCGCGAGCGCCTTATGGCCCAGATGCTCGGCATCGGCATCGGCAAAAAAATGCACGCCCGACACCAGCGTATCGGTTGAGATGGCCATTTCCATTCCGGGGGTGGGAGCGATCACGGCGCAATCATCGCCAATGCCCACGCGCGCGCGTTTGGTGGGGCGGGTGAAGTAGCGGGCGATCAGATCAAATTCGGACATCATAGGCACACCGAGCGCTTTGTTATAGGCATCCATTTTGCTACAGAACTAGGCTGGAAAACCGCGCCAGTATTGGCTTTTGGCTTCTTCGCCGACCTCTTTCGGCGATCCCTTTCGCGCGCTACAATGCGTATTTGAGCCCCTCTAGAAAGTGCCCCATGATTGAGATCACCCTAAACGATATGACCTGCGGCCACTGCGTGAAAGCGATTACAGACGCGGCGCGCTCAGTCGATGCGGCAGCAGCGGTGGAAGCAGACCTCGCCACCAAGCGCGTCCGCATCGACACCACCGCCACGCGCGAGCGCTTGGTTGCAGCGCTCGTAGAAGCGGGCTACACGCCCGCGTGAGCGGGGGCCACGCCAGTCCAGCCTTTAGGGATCGAGCCCAAGAGCTTGCGGGTGTAGTCTTGTTTGGGGTTGCGATAGATTTCGTCTGAGTTGGCGACTTCGACCACGACCCCTTCCGACATCACCATCACTTGGTCGGAGATATATTTCACCACCGCCAAATCGTGTGAGATAAAGATGTAGCTCATCTTGTATTCGTCTTGTAAATCTTGCAGCAGATTCAGCACCTGCGCTTGCACGGAGACATCGAGGGCAGAGACGGACTCATCACAAATCAGCACATCGGGCTTCATGGTTAAGCAGCGCGCAATCGCGATCCGCTGCCGCTGGCCACCCGAAAATTCATGCGGGTATTTGTAGAACGAGGCTTCCGGCATCCCGACGCGTTTTAAGAGTGCCATCGCCATTTGCACGCGCTCAGATTCATCTTTACCGATTTTGTGAATGGTCATCGGCTCGATCAAAATTTGGCCCACGGTAAAGCGTGGGTTGAGCGAGGCGTAGGGATTTTGGAAAACGATCTGAATGCGGCGTTTGTATTTCATTAGCTCGGATTCTGAGAGCTTTAGTAAATCTACGCCATCAAATAACACCTCGCCGCCCGAGGCATCGTGGAGGCGCATGAGCGTTAAGCCCACCGTGGTTTTGCCGGAGCCGGATTCACCAACAAGGCCTAAGGTCTTGCCGCGTGCGAGCTTAAAGGTAGCCCCTTGCACCGCCACTACCTCACGCTTTTTGAATAAGCCATCTTTGAGGTAAAATTTTTTCGATAGGTTTTTCACTTCGAGCACGATCTGATCGCCCGCCTCGTAGCCACGGCT
>JAYVGG010000179.1:0-4786 GCA_043772475.1 Burkholderiales bacterium | reverse complement strand
GAGGCCGTGGTGGCGCGCGCGCAGTTAAAACTTGGCCAACAAGGCGCGCAACATAACGCACGCATCCTCGCCTTTATTTCATCGAAAGGTGGCAGTGGCGCGACGTTCCTAGCAACCAATCTCGGCCACCGGCTTAGCCTAGAGGGCAAGAAGGTCTTGCTGCTTGACCTGAACGTGCAGTTTGGTGAGGCTCTCCTCACGGTGCATGATCGCAAAGCGACGAGCGATATTGGTGAAGTGGCGCGTAATCTGGCAAGGCTTGACGCGAGCTTTCTGAAGGCCTCTACGGTTGAGGTTTCGCCTAACTATGAAATTTTGCCCGCACCGGACGACCCGGCACAATCGCTGCAAGTAAAACCAGAACACCTTGATGCGATATTGAACGTGGCGGCGAATCAATATGACTTCATCGTTTTAGATGTGAGTAAAAATTTAGACGATCTCACCATCAAGGCGTTAGACCGTGCCCACAAAATTTTCTTGGTCGTGCAGACGATGTTGCCTTTTGTCCGTAATACCAATCGGATGTTGTCGGTGTTCCGTTCGCTAGGCTACCCGCCGGAGAAAATTGAATTGTTGGTCAATCGCTACATGAAGAGCGGCGAGATTACGCTAAACGACCTCCAGCACACGCTGGGCACGACCCGTATGCATACGATTCCAAACGGCCACAAAGAAGTCGCCAAGGCGATCAATCAAGGCTCGCCCTTGGCAACCGTATCGAGCTCGAGTGCGGTCTATAAGGCGATTTGTGAATTGGCCGATTCATTGCTGCCCAAGGCCGAGGCCACGCACGGCGGCCTGCTTTCTCGGTTGCTCAACCGTTCGTAATTCATTAGAAAAACTAAAAAGGAAATGACCATGGCGATACGCGACATCCGCGATTTACTGGCCGGCAAACACGAGGACGCGCGCCCCTCGGCGCTGGTGGCATCCGACCGCCCTAGCCCGCGCATCGAGACCGCACCCGTTGGTGAAGCCTACGTGAAGCTCAAAAATAGGCTACATCTTCAGATACTGGAGAAGGTCGATTTGGCCTCGCTAGAGTCGATGTCGGAGATTCGGCTACGCCAAGAAATCGCAACGCTGGTTGGCATGATGCTTGCCGAAAGCCCGGCACAAATAAATGATTTAGAGCGGCGCTCGCTAGTGCGCGATATTCAAAACGAGATGTTGGGACTGGGGCCATTGGAATTGCTCATGGCGGACCCAACCATCTCCGACATTTTGGTCAATAGCTACAACCAGATCTATGTCGAGCGCAAAGGTAAATTAGAGCTCACCAACGTCTCCTTCACAGACGATAAACATCTGTTGCGGATCATCGACAAGATCGTCTCGCGGGTGGGGCGGCGTATTGATGAATCTAGCCCGATGGTGGATGCACGCTTGCCAGATGGCTCGCGCGTGAACGCGATTATTCCGCCCATCGCACTCGATGGGCCGATGGTGTCGATTCGGCGATTCGCCATCAAACCCCTAAAAATGCACGATCTTGTCGCGAGCCACAAATCGCTCACCCCGGATATGGCGCTGCTGCTGGAAAGCCTCGCAAAGTCAAAAACCAACATGCTGATTTCGGGGGGAACAGGCTCGGGCAAGACGACTTTACTGAATATCTTGTCCGGCTTTATCCCGGAAACAGAGCGCATCGTCACCATCGAAGACGCAGCCGAATTGCAGCTTCAACAGCCGCACGTGATTAGGCTGGAAACACGCCCGGCCAATATCGAAGGCAAGGGCGAAATAAACCAACGTGCGCTGGTGCGTAATGCGCTCAGGATGCGCCCAGATCGCATCGTGATCGGCGAGGTACGCGGTGCTGAGGCGGTCGATATGATGCAGGCGATGAACACCGGCCACGAGGGCTCGATGACGACCATCCACGCCAATAATCCACGTGATGCGGTGGCGCGGCTTGAGAACATGGTGAGCATGGCCGGGCTCAATTTGCCGCACAGGGCGAGCCGCCAGCAGATTGTTTCTGCTATTACCGTGATCGTGCAAGGCAGCCGGCTCACCGATGGCCAGCGCAAAATAACGAGCATCCAAGAGATAACCGGTATGGAAGGCGAAATCGTCACCATGCAGGAAATTTTCACCTACCGTCAAACCGGCATTGATGCGGCGGGCAAGGTGATCGGCCACTTTCAAGCAACCGGCATCCGCCCTAAATTCACCGACAAATTGCGAAGCCAAGGTGTCACGCTGCCGGACGCCATGTTTGACCCTACTACGCGCTACGAATGAGGTGCCAATCATCATGACTGAATTACTCGGTACCAGCTTTGTGCCCGTCTTTGCCTTGATCGCATTCGTCGCGGTGGTGCTATTTGTGGGTAGCCTTTTGATGGTGTGGAATTCTTATAAAGGGCCAGACGCAAGAAAAATCGAGCAACGCTTGCGCGCACTTTCAGCGAGCTCGAACACGAGCGAGGCATCCACGGTGTTGCGAAACCGATTACTAAGCGAAGTGCCCTCGGTCGAGCGCTTCATGCTGCGCTTTCCACGTTTGACCGAGCTTGACCGCTTTATCGTACAGTCGGGACTGCAGTGGAAGGTGAGCGCGCTACTGCTCTCGTCATGCGCGCTGGGCGTGGCTCTCTACGCAGCGCTCTCGCTCACGACCCTCACGCCCAGTCTAAAAATGGGGCTGTCAGTGGCTATCGGGCTATTACCCTGCGGGTTTGTGCATTGGAAGCGCACCCTGCGACTACGCAAGATTGAGCTTCAGCTCCCAGAAACGTTGGACTTGATCGGTCGCGCCCTGCGTGCTGGGCACGCGCTCCCCTCTGGACTAAAAATGGCAGGCGATGAATTGGCCGATCCGATCGCGAGCGAATTTCGGATTACGCACGATGAAATAAATTTTGGCGTGGGGATGGAGCGCGCCTTAAACAATTTGAGTGACCGCGTACCTAGTACCGACATGCGCTACTTCGTGGTCGCGGTAAACATCCAGCGTGAAGCAGGTGGCAACCTCACCGAGGTGCTGGATAACCTAAGCAATCTCATCCGCAATCGGATTAAATTTCAGGGCAAGATTCGCGTGCTCACCACCGAGGGGCGCATGTCTGCTTGGGTTTTAGGACTATTGCCATTTTTCTTGGCGCTGCTTCTCTATTTCGCGAATCGTGAATTTATTCAGGTTTTGTGGACAGACCCCACCGGCATCAAGATCGCTAATGTGGTTCTGACGATGATGGCGGTGGGTGCAATTTGGTTGTACAAAATTATCGGGATTAAGTTGTGAGCTTGCCCACCAACACGAAAGGCTGGTCGCTATGTTGACCTACGCTGTCATCATTTTTTTCCTCGTCACGATTTCGAGCTTGGTTTTGCTGATGTGGGTGATACCCAATAAATCGCAGCAACGCTTGCAGGAGATGATCCCTGTTGCGGGTAAGACGGATTGGGTGAAGACGGTCGTCGATCTTGCTGGCCCCTTCGCTAGGTTATCGAGCCCGGAAGGGAAATGGGATACCTCGCCGTTACGGGTCAAATTCATCACAGCCGGTATTCGGAGCATCAACGCGCCCGTGATTTTTTATGCGGCAAAGACATTACTGCCGATTGTTTTCGCCTTGGCCGGCTATGTGGCGCTGCAACTGGCCAACAAGACGCTTGATCGCAATACCTTATTGCTCGTCTTACTGACGCTCGCAACAGTAGGTTGTTTTTTGCCCAACATCGTGCTCGAGCGCGCGATCGCGGCGCGCAAGCGCGCGATTTTTGAAAATTTTCCAGATGCGGCGGATCTTATGCTGGTCTGCGTAGAGGCAGGCCTAGGCTTAGACGCGGCGTTGGCGAAGGTGGCGGACGAGATGAAAATTAAAAGTAGTGCGCTAACCGAAGAACTACATTTAACCAATCTCGAAACACGCGCCGGTAGCACGCGTGAGCAAGCACTACGCAATCTTGGCCTTCGTACCGGCGTGGACGAAGTGCATACATTTGGCACCATGCTCTCGCAAGCCGATAAGTTCGGCACAAGCATCGGCGACTCGCTACGCGTTTTTTCCGACGACCTGCGTCACAAACGCCAAATACGCGCCGAAGAGCTCGCCGCAAAGCTGCCCACCAAAATGCTCTTTCCGTTAGTGCTGTGCATTTTCCCGGCGGTCAGCATGGTGATTTTGGGCCCGGCAGCGGTGCAGGTGATGCGTACTTTGCTCCCCATGTTGGGCGGAAAGTAGCGCAAATAAGGCGGCAACGTCCCCCGTAAAAATGCCGAAACCCCGCGCCCTTATTGGGTTTTCGAGCAGTACGTGAAAAAAAGCCCCGCCAGAAAATTATCTGCGGGGCTTCTTTTCAGCGGCAATAACTCCACTTAAAACGGAATATCGTCGTCCATATCGTCAAACTTTGCCGCGCCACCTTTGGCCGCTGCTGGTTTGGCGCTGCTGCTTGGCGCACTGCTAGACGAGCGTGGCGCGTAATCTCCGCCGCCACCGCCCTGCCCTGCACTGCTGCCACCGCCCGCATCACCACCGCCCATGCCGCCACGGCTACCGAGCATTTGCATTTGGTCGGCGACAATTTCGGTCGTTGTTCTTTCTTGGCCTTCTTTGTCTTGCCATTTGCGGGTGCGAAGCCGCCCCTCCACGTACACGGAGGAGCCTTTTTTCAGGTATTCACCGGCGATTTCGGCGAGCTTGCCGAAAAACGAAACGCGATGCCATTCGGTTTGCTCTTGCTTCTCGCCGTTTTTATCTTTCCACGATGACGTGGTGGCGATACCGATATTGGTGATCGCGCCGCCGTCGGGCATGTAGCGGGTTTCTGG
>JAYVGG010000178.1:0-2174 GCA_043772475.1 Burkholderiales bacterium | reverse complement strand
CAAGCCTATGTGTTCGATGTCATCATGCACGAAGTCGGCCACACGCTTGGCTTTCGGCACAATTTCCGCTCCTCCACCATCTACTCGGTGAAGCAGATCCAAGACCCGGCCTTCACCAAGGTGAACGGCCTCGCTGGCTCAGTGATGGATTACAACCCGTTTAACTTGGCCACCAAGGGCGAGAAGCAAGGCGAGTACGTGATGTCCACACTCGGGCCCTACGATTACCTCGCCGTCGAGTACGCCTACAAGCCACTCAACCCCGCGACCGAAAAGCAGGATTTGGCCGCGATTGCCGCCAAGGCCACGACCGACCCGCTACTGGCTTACGCGACCGATGAAGATGCCGGCTTTGGCAATCTATTTTTCGGCATCGACCCCGACGTGAGCCGCTTCGATATGGGCACCGACCCGCTTGAATACTACAAAAAAAGCATGACGCTTTCGCGTGAATTATGGGATCGCGTGCAAAACCTGCAATTGCAACCGGGCGAAAGCTACGAGCGCCTCACCCGCTCGTTTGCGTCTGGCTTTCGCTCCTACGCCCGTACCGCACCGCTGGTAGCCAAGTATGTGGGTGGCGTGAAGCACCTACGCGACCGCGCGGGCACCAACCGCGCGTTGTATGAGCCCACCCCCGCCCCACGCCAGCGTGAGGCCTTACAGCTCCTCACCGACGGGCTCTTTCGCGCCGATAGCTTTAAGTTTCGCCCCGAGTTTATTTCGCGTATCTCGATTGATCACTTTGATCGGCGTGCGGCCAACCCAGATATTTCAGTTGGCAACAGCGTGATGAATTTGCAGCGCAGTGTGCTTGACGTGCTGATGGCCGATCAAGTCGCGCAGCGCTTGATTGATAGCCAAGAGAAGGTCGCCAACCCTGGCGCGCTATTCAAGCTCTCCGAGCTTTACAGCACCTTGCAGAGTGCGATTTGGTCTGAGCTCAAGAACGGTAGCGACATCAGCGCGATGCGGCGCAATTTGCAGCGTGATCACGTGAAACGCATAGCCGGTGCTCTGTTGCGGCCAACCGGCACCACGCCAGCGGACGCCAAAAGTTTGCAGCGCGAGAACGCAAAAACGTTAGCCGCCGCTATTCGCGCGACAGCCGCCAAGCCGATGAGTGTGGAAGCGCGCGCGCATTTGAACGAAAGCTTAAACACGCTTGATGAAGCGCTGAAAGCGAATATGCAACGCGCTGGCGTGTAGGCGCTCGGTTTGTAGGCGCTCGGTGTGTAGGCGCTCGGTGTATAGGCGCTCGGTGTATAGGCGCTACATGGAAGACCTAAAAAAGGGCGCTCATTGCGCCCTTTTTTATTGGGTGTTTGATAACAAATACACGGCCTGAAAATCCACCCTGCGGATTTCACCCGGTACAGCGCACGCCCCCGCCGGCGCACCACCGCCGCGCGTATTCACGCGCTCAATCGTGGTGATGCCACGCAGTACACCACGCCCGGTGGCGGGGTTGGCTTCCAGTAGCTGCCACGACAAATTAGCGCCGTCTTGCGGCAATATTTTTTTCTCACGCGCGGTCACGCTCGAGCCATCGTTCGCCCACACGGTTGTTGGGAGCCCGGTCACCCGGCCAAAGGGAGCGCCATCCGCGCTCGCCAGTGCGGCCTCCAGTGAATGGTGCGCCCACGTGCCCGTTGGCGCGCACACGTAGCGCACAACACCGCGTGCGATTTTGGCGGTCGGCGCGACTTCGCCGAGGCTTGGTGGAATGGGCGGCGAGAGCGCGCTACAACCCGCCAACCCAAGACTTGAAATCGTCGCCAGTGCGGCTACGCGTGAAAACATAAACGGCTCCAAAATTTTCATAAATTGCCAAAACCTCAATAACGACGAGCATTTCCAAGGCAATACCCTGAAATACAGCGTGGTTATTGGCTTTCCATAAAGCTGCGATGGAATCCCGCGCCCACCGTCGTGTTTCAATTACAGGTGACGAAAACCCATGACTTCGCTATAATGACATCAACAATATCGTCTTTAATGTGTTTAACCCAAATCGGAGTTCATCATGGCTGGAGAAAAGAAACGCACACGCCGCAACACGCTTGAGCGCAAGTGTCTGGGCAAGTATTTTAAGCGCCTCTTTATTGGTTCGAGCAAATCGACCTTCAAGATGCTGGAATCCATCAAGCGCGTGTAACTATTTTTGCGGTTTA
>JAYVGG010000177.1:0-4886 GCA_043772475.1 Burkholderiales bacterium | reverse complement strand
CCGTGGCTAAACGTATATTGAAACTCAAACGATTGCTCGGGCAGCACATTGCGAATCAATTGCTCCAACTGCATTTCACCAAAGGCACCACGTGATTTTTTATCACCCAAGAGCGCTTGCAACGAGACCACGTTGGTCGTGAGGCCATCAATTTTTTTCTGCGCTTCGTCAATGGTCGCCAAGCGCGCCATCACGTTGGCAAAGGTCTCGTTGGTTTTTTTGAAACCATCATCCAATCGCTCATTCACCTTGCCGGAAATCTCGCCTAAGCGCGTGTCGTTGGTTTTCGCCAGTTGATCGACGCGCTCGCTAATCTGCTGCGTGAGGGTCCGCATGGTCGCTTGCATGTGCTCGGTCTGCTCGCGCGATTGCTGGGTGATTTTTTCGAGCGCGGTGGAAAGCATCTCGGCTTTCAATGCATCTTGCTTTTGGCCGAGTGATTGGGAGAGCGTCATCAGTTCGCGTACCAGCGTCTCTTTATTGTCTGAAAGGTGGCGCGTTTGTTCGAGTTTGAGCAGGTTCACGACCTCGCGGGTCTTGCCGAGCTCGTCGCCCACCGCACCGCGCACGCGCTCGCCGGAGGCAACTTGGCTCTCGGTAAAGCGCTGTGATTGTTTGGCTAAGTGATCCGAAAGATCGGAGAGCATTTCGCGGTGGCGCGCATCCTGCCCACCTTCGACCGCGCTGGGCAAGCCTTTCACATCGCGCTTCATCGCGAACGCAAACCAGAGCAGCACCACCAGCACGATGGCGACGAGTGCGATAAGAAGCCAAAGCAGTTGCGAAACATCCACGGAGTTTAGTCGCTTTTTAAGAGGTAAGGTCTGCCGAAAACCGGCAGAAAACGAGACAAAAAGTGTACCACGCGGCACTTTGTCAGAGATTGTGAATTGTGTCGGAAATCACAGCAACGTAAATCACGACAACCCACAATGCGTCATGGTTTCAAGCCACACCGAAACCGCCGAAATGGTTCAAGAGCGTCCTCCCCGCTTAAGAATCAGGTTGCCCCTCTTGGCGCACAAGAGTGCAGAAAGCAAACGCGCCGCGTGAGATACACGCGGCGCGTTTTGTCGTTTGGAGGACTGTCCACTCAACCGATGTGAGCTGGGCTTTCAGGTGGTGGATGTCCACAAGGCGACAAGCTCGTTTGCCAAAACCCTATATGTGGCGCGCTTTTCCAGCGATTGGTGATGTTTAACTGCCGCTTTTAAACTTGATGATGCCGTGTAGACCATCCGCGCAAAGCCCGAAGGTTTCCGCCAAATCGAGCTCCGCCGTGCTTAAAACTCCATCTTCACACTAGCACCGATATTCATCTGTGATGGGTTCACTGAGCTGGATGTGGTGCTGCCGGCCGCATCGGTAAAGGTGGATGCGCTCACCGCATCTTGGCGCAGCACGTTGGCGAGCCGCAGTCGGAATTGTAATTTTGGCGTGTGCTTGTAGAGCACGTACATATCGAGATCGCGCTTGGGTGCCGCGTAGCGGCTCAGCGTGACGCTAGTTTGCACGTCGCCGCCGCTCTTAAACGTGTAGCCAGCACCCGCCACCACCATGCCGCCATTCATGCGGTAGTCGAGGCCGAGCGTGCCGTTAACGGGGGTTTGCTGATCTAGCCGATTATTGGGGCCGGGTACTTCATCGACGCTTGAAAAATTGCGCGCGAGGTTGAATCGAAAATCAATCGGCGGGGCGGCCGGGTACATCGCTTGCAGCGGAAATTTTGCGTCAAATTCAATGCTGCGCGAGCTGGCGCGCCCGTTGTTAATCGGCTTATTCACCCAGCGCCCGCCAACAAAAAATAGTCCTCTTGTGTTGTAGTCGGTCAACACGCGCGCACTCGCACTCACGCTCATCGAGGCACCTTTAGCGAAGAAGTGTTCGTAGGCCAAATCGGCACCGGTGGCAAGTTCTGGTTTCAAATCAGCGTTGCCGGTTTGAAAATCGGGCGCGGTCGAGGTATTCACCGTCGATTTGAACGTGCGCGGCACAAGGCTGTAGGTATCCGGTGCCTTGTAGGTGCGGGTGAGCGCGAAGCGAAATTGCCGCCCGGATTTATCGGGGAATTTCCATAGCGTTTGAAATAACGGGCTGGTCACGCTGGATTTATTTTTGGTGGCCGCGATGCCGTTGCCGGTGCTGCTCGTTTCGATTCCTTCCCAGCGTAAGCCTGCATAGACGGACCAATTTGGCTGCACGTTCCATTCGTCTTGGGCAAAGAATGCAAGCTTGCGGACGTTCGCTGTGTATTCTTCGAGCGTGTTGATGGGGGCAGCGGCGACGTTGGTTTCAATTAAGCTCGTCTCAGAGGTATTGCGGTTTACGCCTGCATCCCAGCCCGCGACGAGTGAATGGCCTTCAACAATGGGGGTTGAGTATTTTCCGGCGAATCCGGCGCGGGCATCTTTGGACGGGCCTAACGTGCTGCGGGCGAGGGTCTCGCGGCGGTTGGTATCAAACGAGGTGCTGAACGCGTCGTTATCGCGCTCGCCATAGTTGGCGTTAAATTTGAGATCGAGCTTGGCGCCTTCTTTGAGCTTGAGGATCCAATTTACGGTGCTGCCAACACTCTTATTGCTCCCTTCGCTGCGCCCTTCCGAGATCGGGTAAATCGTCGATTCGCCAAGCAGGTAGGTGGTCGTGGAGCTTGATTGATTGCGGTAGCGATTAAGATTGAGTGAGGGGTTCATCGTGAGCGAGTCACCCCCGCTAAGCGTCCACGCGAGCGTCGCGTAGAGGCCCATGTATTCGTTTTTTCCTTGGTTTTCACTGAGCGAAACACGCTCTAAAATCCGCACCCCGCTTGGGTTAAGCCCAATCGAGTTGCCCTGAAACGGGCTACCAAATGTCCCCTGCCCCGCATAGCCGCCGACTGAAAACGCAAGATCGCCCATTTTGTCGGCAGCGGTAGCGCTCATATTTTTTGACGTGTAGCCGGTACCGCTATACCAGCCTGCGTTCACGTCGCGCTTACTCACGGTAAATTTTTTCTTCATCACGATATTGACCGTGCCGGCCACGGCCTGCGTGCTGAATTCGGCCGTGGCGGCGCGAATAATTTCGATTTTCTCAACCAGATCAGGCGAGAGGTTATCAATCGAAAAGCCCGGCGGCGGGCGCTCACCGTCAATCAAGATCTGCGTATAGCCATTGCCCAAACCACGCAGACGAATACTGTTGTTTTGCACCGTCACCCCGGGGAGCCGCTTCATCACGTCCAGTATTTGCGTGTCGCCATATTTTTTAATTTCCTCTGATGTCACCACGATCTTGGTCGCCGTGTCGTCGAGCCTCGCGTCGTAGTCGGACTGCGAGGCCTTCACTTCAATTTTTTCTACTGCCTGCGGGGCTTTGGTGGTGTCCACCGATTTTTTATCGGCGGCAACGGTTGCAGCGGGCGGGGCTTCGGCAGGGGGCGTTTGTGCGTGGGCAGTGCCAGCAAGTGAGAGCGCCAACAGCGACGCATAGGAAAGGTTGATTGCTATTGTTAGCGGTATCGGCCGTGATTTTCTTTGCATGATTTTTGTCTGGTCGTAATGTTCAAGTAGGCTATGACACTTATTTTACGGATTCGTTACCTCGACCCATAAAAATATTCGGCAAAAAAATAGACCCCAAATTGGAGTCTATTTTTCATTTCACGAACAACCCAAAAGCCGCGCCAGCCGTGGCGTTTCAGCCATTCATCAGGCCGCTTCGCGTGACGCTTTCTTGCGCTCATGCTCGACCAAGAAGCGCTTACGCACGCGAATCGTCTTCGGCGTGATTTCGACTAATTCGTCGTCGGCAATAAACTCAATCGCCGACTCAAGTGAAAGCTGAATCGGTGGCGTGAGGGCTACGGCTTCATCGGTGCCAGACGAGCGCACGTTGGTGAGCTGTTTGCCTTTGATCGGGTTCACCACGAGATCGTTATCGCGGCTATGTAGGCCCACCACCATGCCTTCGTAGAGGCGCTCACCGGGCGAAACAATCATGCGGCCACGGTCTTGGAGTTTCCACAGCGCGTAGGCCACGGCCTCACCTTTTTCAGCCGAGATCAGCACGCCATTACGACGCTGGGCGATGTCGCCACGCAGCGGCGCGTATTCATCAAACACGTTGCTTTTTAAGCCAGTACCGCGCGTCATGTTCATGAAATCAGTTTGGAAGCCGATGAGGCCGCGTGCGGGGATGCGGTAGTCGAGGCGCACACGGCCACGTCCGTCCGGCACCATATCGACCATATCAGCACGGCGCGCACCGAGCGCTTCCATCACCGCACCTTGGTGTACTTCTTCCACGTCCACAGTGAGCATTTCAATCGGCTCGCACTTCTCGCCGTTAATCACTTTTTGCACGACCGTAGGCTTACCCACGGCCAACTCAAAGCCTTCGCGGCGCATGGTTTCGAGCAAGATCGTGAGGTGCAATTCGCCACGGCCCGATACACGGAATACGTCGGTGTCTTCGGTTTCTTCAACTTTTAATGCCACGTTGACGAGTAGCTCTTTATCGAGGCGCTCGCGAATCTGACGGCTCGTTACAAACTTGCCCTCTTGACCGGCCAGCGGTGAGGTATTCACCATGAAATTCATCGTCAGCGTAGGCTCATCGACACCCATCATCGGTAGCGCTTCGGGGCTCTCGATATCGGCTACGGTGCAGCCGATTGAGAGATCTTCGATACCGGTAACAAGAACAATTTCCCCGGCTTCGGCGATATCGAGAGCGACTTTATTCAAGCCCTGAAAGCCTTGCACCAGATTAACGCGCGCTTTTTTGTTTACGCCGTTCGCCATCACCATCACGTCTTGCGCGCCGCGCAAGCTACCGCGACGAATACGGCCCACACCAATACGACCGACATAGCTCGAGTAATCGAGCGCAGAAATCTGCAACTG
>JAYVGG010000176.1:0-5001 GCA_043772475.1 Burkholderiales bacterium | reverse complement strand
GGCAAAACGCTTGACGAAATCGTTGCAGCAAAGCCCGCTGCGGAGTTTGATGAACGTTGGGGGAAGGGGTTTATTCCCGCGCCGCGATTTTTAGAGATGTTGGTGGGTGGGTTGAAGAAGTAGTCCGACGGCAATCAACGCGGCACGGCAGCGGCAGCGAGACGCTTTTTTATACGGCCGCCACGGCAATTCGCCTGTCGTTCTTTCGAGTTTTTTGCTGCCCGCACTCGCAAAGGCTCGGCTGCGGCAAGGCTGAATGCGTGACGACCGTCGTAGCCCTAGCGCACCGCTAAGCCGCGCTCGATTTCATCCGGTGTCGCACAATCGGGGCGCGGGATAATCTCGCTCCGGTCTCGCCATTTTGCACTCAGCAAACAGCATATTTTGCCGCATAATATCTGCGGGGCGGATGACCCAGCCGGGTTTCTGCCGCCTACGCATGACGTTGAATTTCTGCATCTGACTATGACAACCAAAAAGACTACAAATAAATTGGCAGGACCAGATCGGGGTACGCGTGGCACCAAGGTCACGCTAGAAATGGTAGCGTCGGCGTGTGGTGTATCGCCCAGCACAGTGTCGCGCATTCTCAATGGCACCGCTGTGGTCAGCTCGGACAAACGCGAGGCGGTCGATCGCGCCATTGCGGCACTCGGGTTCACACCGAATCCAATCGCACGTGGCCTCGCTGGCGGCCGCACTTTAAGTGTAGGCGTGGTAACACAGGCCATTGATAGCCCATTCTATGGGCTCGCCCTTCGCGGGATTGAGGAGGAGCTCGGCAACGCGGGCTACAGCCCCTTGTTTGTCAGCGGGCATTGGAACGCGGCAGAAGAAAAGCGCTGTATTGATGTGCTGCTGTCGCGGTGCGTTGACGGGCTCATCATCCTGACCGGCAGGCTCAGTGATGCGGCATTGCGAAATATTGCGAAGTCGTTACCGGTCGTCGTTACCGGCCGAAATTTGACCGCGCCGTCGCTTTATTCATTGGACTTTAATAACTTTCTGGGCGCGCAAATTGCCACCCAGCACCTAATCTCACTCGGACATCGCCAGATCGCGTTTATCAGCGGCGACCCTGAACACCCGGACGCGAATGAACGGCTACGCGGCTATCGCGCAGCACTATCGGCGGCGGGCGTTCCGTTTAATCCTGCCTTGGTTTTGCCGGGCAACTACCTTGAGAAGAGCGGGCTTGAGGCGGTCGAGAAGCTCATTGATAGCGGTGTGCGATTTAGCGCAATTTTTGCGGCCAACGACCAGATGGCGTTTGGTGCGGCCCTGGCGCTGCACCGACGTGGGCTGCGGGTGCCAGAAAACGTCTCGCTGGTCGGTTTTGATGATCTCGCGGGCGCTGTACATTCGATTCCTCCGCTGACCAGTATTCATCAGGGGCCCTTTGAACTCGGTAAGCTGGCGGCGGTGTCGTTGCTGCATCTGCTGGCCGATAGGGTGCCAACACAGCGTCTGCCCGAGCCGAGTCTCGTGGTGCGTAATTCGACGCGCACTTACGCGTGAGCGCAATCGTTTGCCCGCAGCGGGGCATTTGTCGCGCTGCCCCGTTAGGCTTTCGTTACTGTACCCATTGGATGTCGTCAATTTCGATGTAGTTTTGCGAGCGCGCACCCGGTGTTGTTTTGACCGCAGCCGGGCGGTGGGCGAGGACAAACGGGCTCGTCACGCGCTTAAGGTCAATACGGCTTAGCCCAACCTTTGCTTTGCGCGCAATAAAGTGGCGGATGGTGTCGATAGGTATTGAAACGGCGTGCCATGCGCCGTCGTTGCGGTAGCCGAAGTCACCGCTTACGAGCGGCATGTGGGCGGCAAACGCGCTGCCTTCCGTGGCGCTGCCGACTTGAAAGCCAACGTCGAGCGCGTCGGCATAAGTGGTCTTGATGCGGAAATTGAGAGTGCCGCCAAGAAACGCAGAAAGATCATCGGCCCGATTTGCGGGCACGGAACGCGCGATCTCCCAACCGCGTGGTGTCGCGCGGGGGGAAATGATAATGCTCTTATTGGGGCGGACAGTGGCGCTGCCGTCACGAATTTTCCACGCGCTCATTGCTGGCCGCACTTCACCCGCCGTGGCCGTGCTGGCGTGGAGCGTGTAGTGGCGAGCGGCGATGACCGAGCGGATGTTAATGGGTGTCACATACGCGGCATCGGCTAAGGTGTAGTGGCCGGGCTCCCACATGGCGCGCGGATATAGCGGCTGCACCACATAGCGGGCTTGCCGCTGCACGTTGAATAGACCCCACTTGTCGTCGTCCTCTTTCCAAGGCTCATCGAAGGCCTCGAAATAAAAGATCGTCCGCGGCCCGTCACGTGCCGCCTGCCAGGCGTTCATGCGCTCAACATATAGCTTTTGATTTACCGGATGGGCGCGAAAGGGCACCTTGAGAGGGTCAGCCTGCCAGCCCGTTTCGCCGATCACAATCGGCATCGCCTTGAGGCCAAGTGTATCCATGTGCGCGCGCGCAGCGGCGTACTCGAACTTCGCTCGTGCGACGGCGGCATCGACCATGGCGACGGCGCGGCGCTTCGGCGGCACCGCAGCCTGCCGCCAGTCCCACAGATCGGGACTGTAAACGCTATCGAGCAGCGGGTAGGTGTGCAAGGCGACAAAATCGATACTGGCGAGGATGGGGGCGGGGTTTTGCTCGATGCGGGCATTCCAAGCGAAGAAGGCCCAATTGTCGTCGGTGGTGACCGGCTGCTCGACGGCCTTACGCACTATCTCGATATGCCCCTTCATCGCGGCCGTATCAAAGCGGTTGAAAGACCAGCTCACCATCGTCTCATTACCGACGCTAACCGCGATCACACTATCCTTGTAGGTATTCGCAAGCACGATGCCACGCGCGATCTCGGCATTGTTGTAGGCGGGCGCGTCGTGCTGTACGTAAATACCCAGCATCACCTTGATATCAAGCTTGTGCTCCCGGATAACCTGAAGGGTCTGCCGGGCGACTTTGTCGGAGCTGTCAAAGAGGCGGATCAGCGTGAAGCGGCCAGCGAGTAGAAGATCGAGATCCTGTTTAATCATGGCCGCACTGATGATCTCGTTGTCGCGATCGGCTACATTTTTTGCGGTGCGGTAAGGCGAGTAAGCGACCGCGTTGCGGGAGCCAAAATCGGCTGGCAGGGGCCGCAGTGTGAGCAGGCTCACTTGGTCACTTTGTGCCATGGCTGCGCTCGCGAGCAGGCTAAGGAGCAATATCGTGGCCGCGCACCGTAACAGGGCACGCTGGATGCTAATAAGGGGTAGCAAATAAGATCGGGGCATGATGGCTCGCGTGGGCTTTCTAGCGTTGCGGTTTAGTAACGCGCTGGTAAACGCGCACATAGTCGATTTCTAGTGCAACAGGAAAGACCTGATCGTCGACCGCTCCACCAAATTGGCCGCCGACAGCGATGTTGAGGATCAGGAACTGGGGCGTGTCAAACGGCCACTGCGCCACCGTGGTGCGCGGATTTTTGTATTCAAAGTGCGTGAGGCCGTCAACGCCAAAACGAATACGATCAGCCGTCCAATGCATCTGGTAGGTATGAAAGGCACGGCAGGCATCGGCGACCTTGACGGCATCCCCTGTGCCTTTGCCACCGTGACCTGCCGCCGTATGTACCGTGCTGAACACGCGCCCCGGTTCGCGGCCGACGTGCTCCATGATATCGAGCTCGCCGCCCGCAGGCCAAACGCCGGGGGTATTGAGCATCCAGATTGCGGGCCAGGTGCCCTTCCCGCACGGCAGCTTTGCGCGAATCTCGAAAAACCCATAGGTCCAGTCTTGCTTACCGCGCGTAATCAGGCGCGATGCGGTGTAGCGCTGACCACCCCAATCGGGCCTAGTCGATAACGACTCCCGGCGCGCGTGGATGGTCAGTCGGCCAGCCTGAACAAACGCGTTTTCTTTGCGTGGCCCTGCGTAGTATTGCAGCTCTTCGTTGTACCAACCGGCCTTATTGCGCTCGGTGTCGTAGGCCCACTTGGCGGGGTCGGGTAGACCATCGGAATTGAATTCGTCTGACCAGACTAGGCGGTAGTCAGTAGGCATCTTAATAGGCGCTCGGCTGGCAGGTGGCGGGGGCTCGGTCGCGAGCGCGATGGTCGCGAAAGCGGCGTGGCAAACAAAGGCTACCCAACGTTCTATGCAATGTCGTCGCATGGTTTCCCTCGCTAGTCCCGTCTACGTCCGGTCGCATCAAAGTGGAGCGCCCACGCGGCATCGGGTTGCAGCGCCACAGACTGGCCTGCGGCGAGGTGGGTATGGCCCGCGCCAGCTTTTACGTTCAGAAGCTCGGCCAGACCTTCGACACGCAGATGCAGGATCGAGACATCGCCCAGATGCTCGGCCAGCTCGACCGTAGCGGCGATGCCCTCGCCGGCCGGGCGCAGATGTAAATGCTCGGCACGCAAGCCTACGCGGTTCACATGGGCCTCATTCGCGGGCACTAGAGAAGCCCACAGTGCTTGGTGCGCGGCCGAGGCGTCGACTAACGGGCGGGCGATGAGATTGATGCGCGGTGCGCCAAGAAAACACGCCACAAACTCGTTAGCCGGGCGGTTGTAGAGATCAAGCGGGGTGCCGAGCTGCTCGATCTGCCCTTGGTTGAGAACAACAATCCGGTCGCCCATGGTCATCGCCTCGACTTGATCGTGGGTGACGTACACCATCGTGGTGCCTAGCTCTTTGTGCAGCCGCGAAAGCTCGATCCGCATCTTCACACGGAGCGCCGCATCAAGATTCGATAGCGGCTCGTCGAACAAAAATACCTTGGGCTTACGCACAATGGCGCGCCCGATTGCCACCCGCTGGCGTTGCCCGCCAGAAAGCTCTTTCGGGTAACGCCCCAGCAGTTCGGCGATATGCAGCGCGTCCGCGGCCTGCCTGACCTGCCGGTCGCGCGCTTCTCTTGGTACGCCTGCCATACGCAGCGAAAACCCCATGTTTTCAGACACCGTCATGTGCGGATATAAGGCATAGCTCTGAAACACCATGG
>JAYVGG010000175.1:0-26143 GCA_043772475.1 Burkholderiales bacterium | reverse complement strand
TGCGCGATTTATTTTCGCGTAAAGCGCCTTGGGCAAAGAAAAGTTGAGCTTGCAGTCCCCGCAGCCCTTAGGTGTACAGCATCAGCTAGACGGGTTTGACTGCGGTAAGCCACCGTTGAATGAATGGCTACAACGCCATGCACGGCAGGCGCAAGCTAGCGGCTCTGCCAAGACATTCGTGGTTGCAGAAGCTAAGCGCGTTGCTGGCTATTTCAGCTTGACCGTAGGCCAGATCGACACCTTGGACGCGCCAGAACGCATCCGCAAAGGGATGGGCCAATACCCATTGCCGGTCGTGATTTTGGCTAGGCTTGCCGTGGCAACCCAAGACCAAGGACGCGGATTGGGAGTCGGACTCCTCCAAGACGCCATTCGCCGCACGTTGATGATTGCCGAGCAGGCGGGAGTCCGCGCCATGCTCACCCACCCGATTGATGAGGAAGCCGCCCAGTTTTACAGCCGTTTTGGCTTCGTCGCCTCGCCGCTGCGTGAGCAACAACTACTGCTGCTTCTGAAAGATGCGCGGCGCTACGTGGCCTAGGTGCTTAGCGCGCGCCCGGAAATCACGCTCGACAATTCCATGAAAAACCGCGTGAATAGTAGGCTTTCAGCCGATCAACGACATTACAGCACGACCGTTTGCGGCTCATTTTCCGCGCGCACCCGCACCGCACCAATCTCAAACACCAACTCCCCCGCAGCAGTCAGTTCCGCCATCGCCCGCGCCGCATCCCCCGCCGCCACAATCACCACCATGCCAATGCCACAGTTAAATGTGCGCGCCATTTCCGCGTCGTCCACATTGCCTTGTTGTTGCAGCCACGTAAAGACGGAGGGTGCTGTCCACTTGCCGCGATAAATTTCCGCCATTAAATTTTTCGCCAGTACGCGGGGGACATTCTCTGTAAGCCCGCCACCCGTAATGTGCGCCATGCCTTTCACGGGGAGTGCCGCCATCAGCGCCAGCAAGGGCTTCACGTAAATGCGCGTAGGTGCGAGCAAATCACGCGCAAGCTGTGCGTTTTTTGCGTCATGCAAATCCACCCCCGAGCGCTCAATAATTTTGCGAATCAGCGAGTAGCCGTTGGAATGTGCGCCGGAGGATTGCAGGCCGAGCACCACATCACCCGGCACAATCGTTTCGCCCGTGATGATGCGCTCCCGCTCCACTAAGCCCACCGCGAACCCCGCAAGATCGTATTCGCCTTCCGGGTACATCGACGGCATCTCCGCCGTCTCGCCGCCGATCAAGGCACACCCGGCCAATTCACAGCCGTGCGCGACCCCTTTGACCACATCGGTTGCGACGGCCACATCAAGTTTGCCGCAGGCGAAATAATCTAAAAAGAAAATCGGCTCGGCCCCCTGCACCAAAATATCGTTCACGCTCATCGCGACTAAATCTTCGCCAACGGTGTCGTGAATATTCAGATGAAAAGCGAGCTTTAATTTAGTGCCAACACCATCGGTGCCGGAAACCATCACCGGGTTTTTGTATTTTTTGGAGACTTCAACGAGGCCACCAAAGCCACCAATGCCGGCC
Source organism: Burkholderiales bacterium (assembly GCA_043772475.1). GTDB lineage: Bacteria > Pseudomonadota > Gammaproteobacteria > Burkholderiales > Usitatibacteraceae > UKL13-2. The sequence continues at coordinate 24,600 of JAYVGG010000175.1, read as the reverse complement.
AACACTTCGGGGCGCATCGTGCGTTTGGCGAAAGGCTTGATGTTTTCAACAAGCTGATCGCCCGCGTCGATATCGACACCAGCGGATTTGTAAGTCAGGGGAGCAAGAGGGTTCATGGCGGTCCAGAAATTCGGCATGGGACGAAATCCGAATTTCAGTTAGGATGGAGGGATTAAGATCAAAATTTTAACGGAAATGATGAGCCAACGCCCCACTAATCGCATCGCCCAAACACCGCGCCCCGCTTGGCTTTCGCGCTTACACACGCGCACAACCGTGCATCCGCTCGACTGGCTCGATTGGCAGGTGGCGATCATGGCCTGCGCGCTGCTCGGTTTTGGCCTGCTGCTATGGGTGCTGTCGCCGATTCTGGCCCCGTTTTTGGCCGCCGCGATTCTCGCTTACATATTTGACCCAATGGCGGATGCGCTGCAACGGCGCGGGCTCTCGCGCACGTTTGCGACGGTGGTAGCGGTGCTGGCCCTCATGCTCATGGTGGCATTACTGCTGGTGATTATTCTGCCGCTGTTTTACCGCGAAGTGGCCCAGCTCACCGAGCAAATGCCGGGATTTTTGGATAAGCTCAAAACATCCGCGCTTCCTTGGATCAAAGAAAAATTTGATGTTGAGATCAATCTCGATGCGGCCTCGTTCCGGCAATTCGTGACGGAAAATCTACAAGACGCAGGCGGTATTGCGAAAAAAATATTTTCGTCCGTGAGCGTTGGTGGCCTCGCGGTGGTCGCGTTTTTAATCAACATCGTGCTAATCCCGGTCGTGTTTTTTTATGTGCTGCGCGATTGGGATAGTTTGATCAGCCGGGTGGATGCGATGATCCCACGCCGCTTTCACGGCACCGTAACCACCGTCGCGCGTGAGATCGACGCGGTGCTCTCCGAATTTTTGCGCGGCCAGATTAGCGTGGTGCTCATCATGGCGGTGTTCTATTCGCTTTGTCTCTGGCTGGTGGGGCTGCATTTTTGGTTGCCCGTGGGGCTCATTACCGGTCTCTTGGTATTCGTGCCCTATCTCGGTAGCGGCACCGGCTTGGTGCTCGGCACGATCGCGGCCGTGATGCAATTTCCCTCCATTACCGGTGTGGCGATGGTGTGGGGCGTGTTTGCTGTCGGCCAATTAATAGAAGGCTTCTTGGTCACGCCCTGGCTGGTGGGAGACCGGATTGGCTTACACCCGGTCGCGGTAATTTTTGCGCTACTCGCGTTTGGCCAGATTTTTGGTTTTTTTGGTTTGCTGTTAGCACTACCAGCGAGCGCCGCACTGCTGGTTGGGCTACGCCGCATCGAGGCGAACTATCGCGGTAGCGATCTGTACAAGGGCTAGCTATTCAAAAGCTTGATCGCCTCTTCCGTGCTGCGGCGCAGGCGGTTAAACGCAATGCCTAACGTGCCGATTTCATCTTTGGATTCGGGTACGAATTCAGGGATCGAAAAGTCCCCAATCGAGACCGCATCAGCGGCACGCGCCATTTCTGAAACCGGGCGAATGATGAGCCGATCGAGCATGATGTTGAGTGCAAAAAAAATCGCCACAAATACAAGACCGACCGAGCTCATTAGCGCGATCAGCGCTAAGCGTGTTTGTTTTTGTACAGGGTCAAGATCGACATCGGCCACGCGGATTTTTGCGCCGTCGTTCGCGGAAATTTTGCGCGCAATCATGAGGTGTTTGCCAGTCGGTGTGGCGAGCGTATCGATCAACTGATTGCTAGGGTGGCCTAGCAAGCGAGCCTGCATTTGTCCATCGAGCCCGCTCTGCGCCACCGAGGCTGAAAACTCCGTAAGCTTAAGCTCGACCAAGCGTGAGCCTAGTGCGCTCGCGGCTCGTGTATCCAGATTGCCGAGTACGGCCATGTCGAGCGCAATGAGTGCGGCGCGCTCGGCATCCGCGTGCGCGACCCGCGTGAGGTAGCGCTCCGCAACGACCGCGACCATCCCTAAACCAGCCGCAAAAATCGCACACAAAATAAGATTAAATTTAAGGCGAATCCCCATAACGCTCCCGATACGTTGATGCGCGATTAGCCCAAGCTAGCGCGCTATTTTTTTGGTTTAACAGCGATCAATCCACCCGACGATCTCACGCGATCAAAAAAATGTTCGCGCTCTTCGTCATTACGCAAATGTGTTGCTAGCTTTTCAAAATACTCACGCGAGTTTTCGCAGACACCCGCGTAGCGTTTGGCTAGTACGCCCGCGAGCGGGCCAATCGTTAGTGCCAGCGCCTCTTCTGCGCGGTGAACAAACTCTGCCGTGATCGGCGTAATCGGGCGTGGCTTCGCGCGATTTCGTCCAGCGGGTGCGCCCGCGATGACCTTCACCACGCGCGCGTCGCCATGGACCTTTATCGCGCGGTAAGCGGCAGCCACAAAATGCGCGTGGTGGCTTGCGTTGGTGACCTCATCGGCCACCATTCGCACCAGTGCGTGAACATCGTCGGTGGCACGGCTCGCGCGCTTGACCACCGTGATCGAATGCGGTCCAAGGTAGGGCAAGACCGCGCGTGTAACCGCGACTAGCAAGGCATTATCAATCGTGCTCGATTTAGGTAGGGCGTTTTGTCCGGCTTGCGACTCGCTCATTTTGGGCTCAAATGATGGGTTTAGATGTTGGCAATCTGAATGTAAGTTTTTTTCTCAGAGCACGACTCAGTAGCCTTAGTTTAGCGCAATGCAGAAAAAAAGGGCGAGCGCAAGTTCACAATTAAAGCGCAGGCTGCGCCACTACGGCGCGGCGTCGGTCTTCCATGTCGCGCGTTGCATCACATCGCGTAGCAGCGCGACTGCATCCCACACATCAACATAGCGCGTGTAGAGCGGTGTTAAGCCAAAGCGCAATAGATCAGGCGGGCGAAAATCGCCCACCACCCCGCGTTTGACGAGTGCTTGCATGATGGCGTGTGCGTGCGTGTGTGAGAAGGTGAGGTGGCTGCCACGCGGAGCCGGTGTCACGCAGGTAAATCCAAAGTCTGCACACTCGGTATGCATGAGCGCCAAAAATAACGCGCCGAGCGAAAGTGATTTCGCGCGCACCGCTGCCATATCGACACCGGCAAACGTATTGAGCCCTTCATCAAGCGCGATGGCTGCGATGATCGAGGGCGTGCCGCAGAGGAGCCGCTCTGCGCCACGCGCTGGGGTGTAGTCGGCGCTGAAATCGAACGGTGCGGCATGGCCAAACCAGCCGGGCAGGGGCGAGACAAAATCGGCGTGTAAGTGGCGCGCCACATAGGCGTAGGCCGGCGCGCCGGGCCCGCCATTGAAATACTTGTAGCCGCAGCCAACGGCCAGCTCGGCACCTGCATCGTTAAGCGCGATCGGTAACGCCCCAGCACTGTGGCTCAGATCCCAGACGATCCGGGTGCCCGCGTGCGCGGCCGCGCGATTGAGTGCCCGCATATCCCGCAAGGCCCCGCTTCGGTAATCGACGTGCGATAAGAGAGCGACCGCGACCGTCTCATCGAACGCATCCGGCATGTGATCGGCTTCGACGTAACGTAGCGTGATGCGGCCGCCCTGCATGGCACAGAGGCCAGCGGCAATATAGCTATCGGTGGGAAAGGTGTTGCGCTCACATAGCAGCACAGCGCGCGCCGCGTCGTCGCGAGTGTGCGGTAGCGTAAGCGCGCCAGAAAGCAGCTTAAAGATATTGATCGAGGTCGAGTCGGCCACCACCACTTCATCGGCCGCAGCACCAAGCAGGGCGGCGATCTTGGCCCCCACGCGTTGCGGCAGCGTGAGCCAGTTGTGGGTAGACCATGACGAAATTAAATCGCCGCCCCATTGGGTACGGACAGTCGTATCTAGCCTCGCCAAGGTCGCAATCGGCAGCGCGCCTAGCGAATTTCCATCCAAATAAATCACGTCCGGCGGCAAGCTAAAGCGTTCCCGCAGCGCGCGCAGCGGGTCGCTCAAATCGCGTGCGATGGCGGCTTGACGGGAAAGTTCGGTGGAAGCTTGCATGAGTGGGGATCGCGCTATGATGGTGAAATGACAATACCACACGGCCAAGCTGACGCGCCCAGCGAATGGGTAACCCGTTTCGCGCCCGAGATTACGGCAAGCGGTGCCGTGCTCGATCTCGCGTGTGGCAGTGGCCGCCATGCGGCGTACTTGGCAGCGCAAGGCTTTAGCGTGACGGGTGTTGATCGCGCGCCGTGGTTGGCGGCACCTGCCGGGGTGCATTTTGTTTTGGCCGATCTTGAGGCCGAGCCCTGGCCCTTTGGCGGCCAACGCTTTGATGGCGTTATTGTCACCAATTATTTGCATCGCCCGCTCATGGAAGCACTCGTCGATGCGGTGGCCGAAGGCGGCGTGCTAATTTACGAGACCTTCGCCATCGGCAACGCGCAATTTGGGCGGCCCACACGCGCCGATTTTTTGTTGAAGCCCAATGAGCTTTTTGAGGCCGTGCGCGGCGCGTTTGTGGTGCTTGCGTTTGAGGACATCACAGTGGGCGCGCCAAGGCCCGCGCGCGTGCAGCGTATCGCCGCACGACGACTGCGGTCTGGCGCGCCGATAGGGTAAAATGCGCCTTCCTCTTTTTTCGTAGCGCTCCTCATGTTAACTGGAAGCCTCGTCGCAATCGTGACCCCGATGTTCGCCGATGGCGGGCTCGATTTTGCACGCTTAAAGTCGTTAATCGAATGGCACATCGCGGAAGGCACCGACGGCATCGTCATTGTTGGCACGACGGGTGAATCGGCCACGGTAGATTTTGACGAAAACCAACGCTTAATTGCGGCGGCGGTTGAATATGTTGGTCAGCGTGTGCCGGTGATTGCCGGTGCGGGTGCCAACTCCACCAAAGAAGCGATTCAACTCACCGAATTTTCTAAGCGCGCCGGTGCAGATTACGCGCTATCAGTGGTGCCGTACTACAACAAGCCGACGCAAGAGGGTATGTTTCAGCACTTTCGGGCAATCGCACAATCGACTGACCTACCGATTATTTTGTACAACGTGCCGGGGCGCACGGTCGCGGATATGGCCAACGAGACCGTATTGCGCTTGGCAGAATTTTCAAGCATTGTCGGGCTCAAAGATGCGACCGGCAACATCGCGCGCGCGATTGATTTGCTCGCCCATACGCCGAAAGAGTTTGCGCTTTACAGTGGGGATGATATGGCCACACTGCCACTGATCTTGGTAGGCGGCCACGGCACGATTTCTGTCACCGCCAATGTCGCGCCGCGCTTAATGCACGAGATGTGCGCGGCAGCGCTCGAGGGTGACATTGCCACCGCAATCGCTCTCAATAACCGCCTCATTGGCCTTCATCAGCAGCTATTTGTAGAGCCTAACCCGATCCCCGTGAAGTGGGCTTTGCAGCAGATGCGCTTAATGGAAGGTGGCACCCGTTTGCCGCTCACCACGCTTGAACCGAAAAACGCTGCTGCTGTCCAATCCGCATTGCGTGCTGCTGGCATTGCACTCGCCTAAATTTTCACTAACCGCCCCGTCACGATTGAGACCTATGTTGAATTCTCGCACTCACAGAGCCTTTGTTCTCGCCGCCGCTACCATCGCCTTCGCAGGCGGCTGTAGTGTTATCAACAGTAAAGGTTCTGACTATCGCACCGAAGGCCGCAAGGTGCCTTCGCTCGAGGTGCCGCCAGATTTAACCTCGCCGATTGCGGATGATCGTTTTTTCATTCCTGATGCCAAGGCCACCACCTACTCAGCCTACAACCGCGAGCGTGGTGCCGCACCCGTTGCAACCGCAACCACGAGCGGCGTACTGGCCAAGATTGAAAACGCCCGCATCGAGCGCAGTGGTGACCAGCGCTGGCTCGTGGTTCGCAGCACCCCCGATAAGCTCTGGCCGATTATTAAGGCATTTTGGACTGAGGCCGGTTTTGTGGTGAAACGCGAAACTCCGGCCTCGGGCATTATGGAAACTGATTGGGCCGAAAACCGCGCCAAAATCCCACAAGATTTCATTCGCAATACGGTCGGTAAATTGCTCGATGGCCTCTACTCCAGCGGCGAGCGCGATAGGTTCCGTACCCGGCTGGAAGCGGGAAGTGAGTCGGGCACCACAGAGATTTTCATTAGCCACCGTGGGCTCGAAGAGGTGTACACCAGCCCCAAAGAAGATAGCACCAAGTGGCAATTTCGTAAGTCCGACCCTGAGCTTGAAGCCGAAATGTTAAGCCGCTTGATGGTGAAACTGGGCTTCGCAGAGGGGGCCAAGCCAGTCGTCGCTACCAGTGCCAGTGTTGGTGCGGGCGCTGACGGGACCAGGGCCACCTACAACGCGGCCAGCAGTGATGCCGTGCGGATGCCAGATGCGTTTGATCGCGCTTGGCGGCGCGTGGGTCTAGCGCTTGATGGCTCCGGCTTTACGGTAGAGGATCGTGATCGCACCAAGGGCCTCTTTTTTGTGCGCTACCAAGACCCCGACGCCGAAGCGGGCGCGGGTAAATCCAAGGGCTTCCTCGATAAGCTCGCCTTCTGGCGCAAAGACGACCCGGCAAGCAAAGCCAACTACCGCATTTTTGTCGCTGATGCGCCGGGCGGCTCGAGTGTTGTGGTGCAAACTGCCGACGGCAAGACCGATACCTCGGCGACGGCGAAGCGGATTTTGTCGCTTCTCTACACGCAACTTAAATGAGCCACGCCGTAGCGACCTGTGAGCGTGGATGGCACTGAGATTCACTTCGCTAGGTTCAGGCAGCGACGGTAACGCGCTCGTGGTGGAAGTCACCTCGGCTTCCACCACAACGCGCGTGATGCTCGATTGCGGCTTCGGCCTCGCTGAGACCGAGGCACGGTTAGCGCGCGTTGGGCTCACGCCCACCGACCTCGATGGCATCATCGTCACGCACGAACACGCCGACCATATCGGCGGCGTTGCACGTTTTGCGCGTAAGCACGCCACCCCGGTGTGGATGACGCACGGCACCGCCAAGGTATTGCGTGAGGATTCTCTCCCGCCCACGCTCCTGCATTTTGTTGATCCGCATGAGGGCTTTGCCATTGGTGACGTGGCCGTCACCCCGTATTTTGTGCCCCACGATGCCTACGAGCCGGTGCAATATGTGTTGTCAGATGGTGCGGTGCGGCTCGGCGTATTGACCGATACCGGCAGCCTCACCGCCCACATCGAGGACACCTTAAGCGGCTGCGACGCGCTCGTGCTTGAGTGCAATCACGATCTTGATCTACTCATGAATGGGCCTTACCCGATAAGCCTAAAGCGGCGTGTGGCGGGGCGATTCGGGCATCTCGATAACGCCATGGCAGCAAGCCTTATCCGCAATATTGATTGCAGCAAACTTAAACACCTTGTGGCAGCACACCTCTCCGCGCGCAACAACACGCCGACGCTTGCGCGTGCGGCTCTCGCTGAGGCGATGGGCTGCGCGGCAGATTGGATCGGTATCGCCGATCAAGAGATCGGCTTCGACTGGCGCGTAGCTTAAGAAAAATCACGCAAAACGCAGACGAAAAAAAACGCCGACTAACAAGTCGGCGTTTTTTATTTAGAGCGTTGTCTGCGAATTACTTCTTAGCAGCGTCAACGGCTTTAGCAGCGCCGTCTTTAGCAGCTTCGACAGCTTTAGCAGCGCCGTCTTTCATTGCGGCGCCAGCGGCGTCTTTCATTGCACCAGCACCAGCAGCAGCCGCGTCTTTAGCAGCACCTGCCATGTCTTTACCACCAGCCATTGCAGCGGCACCTGCGTCTTTAGCAGCATCGACTGCACCGGCAACAGCAGCACCACCAGCAGCTTTAGCGGCATCAACAGCACCACCAGCAGCGGTTTTAGCAGCGTCGGTCACGGCACCAGCGGCACCAGTAGCGGCATCGGTCACGGCTTTAGGCATTTCAACCTTAGGCATGGTGACTTTAGGGGCTTCAACTTTAGGGGCATCTTTACCACAGGCAACAAGAGTAGCAGCAACGATTGCAACGAGCAAAATTGACTTATTCATGTAACGTTCCTTGAAGAAAAAATTTGATCAAAATTTTTATCGGCTTCGCATACTTATCCGATCCGATTTCAGGGGATTCCCTAAAACCGAGTCGAGCGCTATTCCGACCGACTGATAAGTATAACATTTTCGTATTGCACTGCACAATAGCTGGCTTTCGCGGGCTAAAGCCCTGCTACGCCGCCATAAACCGCCAATTCTGAGCATTCCCAGATTTCGGCGAAGCGCTCCACGTAGGGGCGGGTATCGGCGGCGCTATGCATTGTTAACACTGATCTGGGGTGATCCTCGTGAATGCGCCGCCAAAAATGACAGTCGTCCGCGATCACCATCGCATCTCGTGCTTCACGCGCAATGCCTAGGGTGCGGTGGATCGAAATCTGCGCGGCGAATTGATTGAGTAACGCCAGTAAGCGAGGAAGCTCACTTTCCATCCCGGCGGTGTCGTGCAGCGCGATGCGGATGTGATGGGTGCGAACAGGTAGTAGCATCGCGCGCAATTGCGCCACCGTCGCGGCGCGATTAAAGCCGCGCTCGGCAAGCTGCGCGGGTGATTTCGCAAAAATGCATAGTTCTCGCTGCGCGACCCAGATCACTTCATCAATCGCGGCCTGCGCGTCGACGCGGGACTCCATGAGTCGATAAATTTTTTCAGGCTCGATCGGGTTGATCATCGGACGCTCCTCATGAAACGTGAAGATAGCCTGCAAGATACATCAGGTAAAGCGGTTGCATGGCGCTTAGGTGCAACGTGAACCCATCGAGACTGCGCGTGTTGGCCAAGTGTTGGATTGTCGGGCCGGCTTCGGGGAGCACGGGCAGCACCCGGCCATTCACGTAGTAAAGGCTCGCGTCAAAAAGTAGCTGCGTACAAAGGTCTAGCGTGGCAGTGGCCGCGACACGTTCAAATTTTTTCAAGGTAAGGCGCGCGTAGGGCGGATCGAAGTAAACGTGGGCTTTGGGTTCTGTAAGGTAGCAGCCTAAAAAACGGGCGATCAATTTCGGATCACGGGCGGCGGCTTCTACCGGGCGCAGCATGGTTGTCATGCGCGCCACCATGGCGCGATCAATCTCGCCGCACTGGGTGGCTTCGCGAAGATCTGGATCCTGATAGCTCCCGGCAATGTCGATTTCGTCGTGCAAAAAATCTAATAGCCCCGTTGCCAAATCCTGCGGCGACGGGGCGCGAAAGCCGATAGACCACGTCATACAATTTGTTTGGGCAACCCCATCATGCGCGACATGGGGCGGCAAATAAAGCATATCGCCGGTTTCAAGTACCCACTCTTGCTCGGGCTTAAAGTTCTTCAGTAGTTTTAAGGGCTGGTTCGGCTGGAGCGTTAAATCGGTTTGGGTAGAAATCTGCCAGCGACGCTTACCTTCACCTTGCAATAAAAATACATCGTAGGAATCCACATGCGGCCCCACGCCCGCGCCCTTTGCGGCCACGCTCACCATCAGGTCATCGACGCGCGCATTAGGGATGAAATTAAATTGTGCCAATAGCGCATGCGCCTCATACGAATGGTGCTGCGTGTCTTGGGCGAGAATCGTCCAGCTCGATTTCGCCGCCGCGCGCTGCATGGCGCGCGAAATGGGCCCCGGTGTGACTTGCCAATTAGGTCCGTCGCGCACAATCAAGCGCGCTTCGCTCTCCTCGCGTGCGGCAAGCGTCAGCACTTCCGCGCGCGTGAGCGGTGCGACAAAATGCGGAAATGCGGCGCGAATGAGGAGCGGCTTTTTTTGCCAATAGTCACGCAAAAAAACCTGCGCGGAAAGACCGCCTAAATGCGGGAGGGAAAGTGGTTTTTTCATGCGGTCACAGGATTTCTCAACAAGAATAAAAAAGCGGTAGAATCAATTTAGGGATTAACTTGAATCACTGCATGGGTGAACATAATCATGTTACAGGTTGGCACGGCTGCCCCCGCATTTGAATTACCCGACGCCAGTATGGAAATGATCAAGCTTGCAAGCTTTCGTGGCAAGCGCAATGTGGTGCTGTATTTTTACCCGAAAGACGGCACGCCGAGCTGTACACGCGAAGCCCTCGATTTTTCTGATCACGAGGATCAATTTGAAGAATGCGATACCGTGGTTTTTGGTGTGTCGCGTGACGATTGTTTAGTACACGAAGCGTTTTGCGACGAGCATGGTATTTCGCTACGCTTATTGTCGGACGCGGAGTGCGAGGTCTCGCGCAAATACGAGGTTCTGGTTGAGCAAGCCGTCAATGGCACGGTTCACGAAGGGGTTCACCGCAGCACCTTTGTGATCGACAAAAAAGGCGTACTGCGCCATGTGCTGACCAATATGAACCCGCGTGAACACGCCGACCATGTACTAAAACTCGTTAGGCAGATTCACAGCCACTGATTTTTCATCTCGCATTTTTCCACCGTCGTCGTGGTCACTCGTGCCCACGACGATTTTTATTTCAACCGTTTTTATTTCAACACTCAACCAACAAAATTTTATGAACATCGCCCCTGACACCGTTGTAACCCTCTCCTACGAACTCATCGACAGCGATGGCAATCGGCTCGACGAAGCTGGCACCGACATGGCGTATTTACACGGCCACGGCGGCATTTTCCCCTTGGTAGAGGCAGGCCTCGTCGGTAAAACAATAGGCGATGCATTTGAAGTCTCGCTGCAACCCGAAGACGCGTTTGGCGACTACGACGAAAATTTAATTCGCATGGAGCCGAAATCGGTGTTTCCCGCCAACGTCGCGCTCGGTATGCAGTTTGAAGGCTTGCCACCGGGCGAGAATGATGACAAATGGGTGGTCTACACGGTCACCGATATTGCCGACGACCAAGTCGTGATCGACGGCAATCACCCACTGGCAGGCGAGCGCTTGATCTTTAAGTGCGTGGTAAAAGAAGTGCGCGCGGCGAGTGCCGAGGAAGTGACGCATGGGCACGCGCATGGGGCGCATGGGCATCATCATTGATGCAATATTTTGGGCGCAACAGGCGCTCATTTTTCAAACCGCAATCGGCCCGAACGCCGCACCCCTATTGGCGTTTCGGCGAATAAGTCACTCGGGTTAGCGAGCGCTAAAGCGCCCCGATTCAATATGAAATAGCACGCTATCGTCCTGCACTGAGACGCGCACCCAATCGACATTGGGGCTGCCCCACGTCTCTACCCGTGTGACGTTAGCGATCGGGGTGCGGGAGGCCGGGCTCACGTAGGGCTGATCGACGCGAAATTGGTGGGTGTCGCCGTGGGCGAAGAGGATTGGCTTGCCGTAGGCGCGCGCGCGTTGATCGAAGCCTTCGATGAAGGTTTTGAAGCCGCTCTTTGCGCCGAGCACGGTTTTATCTTCAAAGCCGGGGTTCGCTTGTAGAAAGACCGCGATGCCGCGCGCGTGGAGTGTGTGCGCTTTTTCGATTGCGGTGTCGAGCCATTTTAGGTTCGCCACGGTACGCTCAATTTGCTCGGCATCGTTCGCAGCATCAAAGCCGCGATTATCGTTGCTCCCTTGTACGTTTACGGTGACAAAGACGATGCCACCGTGTATCCACATCGTATTTTCGACATAGCGCGATAGGACTGGGTCACCCGCGAATGCGCGCGATTGCTGCATGAGCGCGATGGGGTTTTTGCCCAGTGACTCGGGCTTTGCAAAAAACAGCGCGCGCAATTTATCGAGCCGCTCTAGCGGCACAAATGGCCCATTTGTTGGCCGACGGCAATCGACCCAATCGTTGTCACCAGGCAAGTAGATAAGCGGGTGGCGCGAGGTGTTGAGCTCAGCGTGCCGCGCAACGTAAAGCTCGTCCGTACACAGCACATTGCTACCGGCTTTGAAATCGCCGACGTGAACGACGAACTTCACGTCGGTTTCGTTGATCGCGCCGAGTAACTGCGGAAAGAGCAACTCTTCGCGTTGGTCATACTGCTGGTCACCGATGAGGGCGAAAGAAAACACGCGCTCGCGGCCCGGAATCGTTGAGCAAGCGGAAAGTGCTACTGCAAATAAAAATGCGATGAGAAATTTCATTCGGCTAGCTCACGCTTGAGTTGATACAAGAGATCTAGTGCATCGCGCGGGGTGAGCTCGTCGGGCTTTAAGGCGCGTAATTTGTCGATGATGGGGTGGGCTGTAATCGGCTCGAACGCCACGGCTGGCGCGGAGTTTGCGAATAAATCTCCCTGCGGATGAGAGCCCGCCTGTTGTTGCTCGAGCTCACCGAGCTGACGTTTCGCAAGCTTCACAATCGACTTCGGCACACCGGCAAGCTGGGCTACTTGCAGACCATAGCTTTGGTTCGCGGGGCCTTGCTCGAGCTTATGCAGAAAGACAATTTTGTCTTTCATCTCGACCGCATCGAGATGCACGTTGGCGAGGTTCGGTAGCGTCGCGTTTAAGCGTGTTAATTCAAAATAGTGCGTCGCAAAAAGGCAGTAGCAGCGCGTGGTGGCGGCGAGGTGGTGGGCAATCGCATAGGCGAGCGAGAGGCCATCAAAGGTCGAGGTGCCACGGCCGATTTCATCAATGAGTACTAGACTATTCGTGCTCGCGTTATTCAAAATCGCAGCTGCTTCCGTCATCTCCACCATGAAGGTCGAGCGGCCACCGGCGAGATCGTCCGACGCCCCAATGCGCGTCATGATCGCGTCAAGATGCCCTATTGACGCGGACTTTGCCGGTACGCCTGAGCCGGTGTGGGCGAGTAAAGCGATCTGCGCCACCTGCCGCATGTAGGTCGATTTGCCGCCCATGTTGGGGCCGGTGATAAGCAGCAACTGACGTGAACGCGAAAGATCGCAATCGTTCGGGATGAAATTATCGACTTGGCTTTCGACCACCAAATGCCGCCCGCCGTCGATATGGATGCGATCTTCTTCGGTGAATGCGGGAGCAACTAATCGCAGATGGCGTGCGTTGGCCGCGTTCGCGCAGTGGACATCAATCTCGGCCACGGCGCGCGCTAACGCGTGCAGCGCGAGGACATGCGGGGCGAGCGTATCGAGCAGATTTTCAAAGAGAAATTTTTCGCGTGCCAGTGAGCGCTCGCCCGCTGAGAGCGCTTTGTCTTCAAACGTTTTAAGTTCCGGCGTAATGAATCGCTCGGCGTTTTTGAGTGTTTGGCGGCGACGATAATCGTCGGGCACTTTATCGAGCTGGGCCTGCGTGACTTCGATAAAAAATCCGTGGATTTTGTTGTACTCCACACGCAGGTTGTTGATGCCGGTGCGTGCGCGTTCGCGGGCCTCGAGCTCAAGCAAAAATCCACTCGCGTTGGTTTGGATATTGCGAAGCTCATCAAGCTCGGGGTCGAACCCATCCCGCATCACGCCGCCATCGCGAATCATCAGCGCGGGCTCGTCTTTGAGGGCGGCAGCGAGCGTGTGGTGAATGGTTTCATCAATCTGCAAATCGCCCAAAAGCCGCGCCGTTATTAGAGTTTGGCAGGTTTCAACGATTGAAAATAAGGCCAGTGTGGCGCTAAGGGCTGCGCGCAATGCGGTGAGGTCACGCGGGCGTGCGGTGCGTAGCGCCACGCGGGTGACGATGCGCTCGATGTCGGCCCACTCGCGAATGTGCGCGCGTATCGCGTCCGTGTGTGTGGCTAAGCCCGCACTCGCATCCAAGCGCGCGCGAATCACGTCTCGATCTCGCAGCGGGTGATGCAGCCACTCACGCATCAAGCGCGCGCCCATGCTGGTGACGGTGGTGTTCAAGATTGAAAAAAGAGTCGGTGCCGCTTCGCGATTGATCGTCTCGGAGATTTCTAAATTGCGCCGTGTAGCCGCATCCATGCGAATAAATGCGTCTGATCGCTCTACACTGAGCCCCATAATATGCGGGAGTGCCGCGCGTTGCGTCTGCTGCACGTATTGCAAGAGCGTGCCGGCCGCCGTGACACCAAGTGCGAGATCATCCACGCCAAAGCCCGCGAGATCACGTGTGGCGAATTGCTTGGTGAGGAGCTTCACGGCCGTCGAAAAATCAAATTGCCAATCGGCTATGCGTTTGACGGCTGCAGAGCCGGTCACACCCACAAAACTATCCGCCACAATCAGCTCGGCGGGCGACAAGCGTTCAAGCTCGGTGGCGAGCGCACTCATGCCACTCTCGGTCACCCGAAAGCGCCCGCTCGCAAGCGAGAGTGCCGCGATGCCCACGCGCTCGCCTTGGCGGTGAATCGCCGCGATCAATACTTCGGAGGCCGAGGGCAGCAACGCGGCATCGGTTAGCGTACCCGGCGTAATCACACGCGCCACCGCACGCTCCACCGGCCCCTTGCCGGTCACGTCGCCAATCTGCTCCACGATCACGACAGACTCGCCACATTTCACGAGCTTCGCCAAGTATTGTTCGGCGGCATGAAACGGCACGCCGGCCATTTTGATCGGCGCGCCATTCGAGGTGCCACGCTGCGTGAGCGTGATGTCGAGCAGCTTCGCGGCTTTCACCGCATCGTCAAAAAACAATTCATAAAAATCCCCCATACGATAAAACACCAGCGTGCTCGGGTACTCGGCCTTGATGGCTAAGTACTGTTGCATCATGGGGGTGTGCACAGAGGGAGCGGTGGTCATGTGGTCAGTAAGCGAGAGTGCCGGACTACTTATGCGCCTGCACAATCTGCAACAACTGCGGGAACACTTTGGGCGTACCGCACACCACGTTGCCACCAAAAACATAATCGCCGTCACCGTTGAAATTGGTGATGAGGCCGCCGGCTTCCACTACCATCAAGCCACCAGCCGCCATATCCCACGGTGCAAGACCGGCTTCCCAAAAGCCATCAAAGCGACCACAGGCCACGTAGGCTAGGTCTAATGCGGCGGCACCCGGGCGGCGCACAGCGGCGGCTTTTTGGGTGACTTCTTTAAACATAGCCAGATAGCTATCGAATTTATCGAATTCGCGATACGGAAAACCCGTGCCGATGAGGCTATCTTTGAGATGCAAAATTTTGGAAACACGAATACGTCGGTCATTCAAAAATGCGCCTGCGCCGCGCGTGGCGGTAAAAAGATCGTTACGCACCGGGTCGTAAATCGTGCCGTGGGTGACCACACCTTTGACCGCGAGGGCAATCGAGACGCAATACTGCGGGAAGCCATGGAGGAAATTAGTGGTGCCATCGAGCGGGTCGATGATCCACTGATAGTCACTCGGCGCGGCCTCATTGCCGCTACCGGGCGAGGCACCGGACTCTTCGGCGAGAATGCTATGCTGTGGATAGGTTTCGCGAATGACCGAGATGATCGCGGCCTCAGCGGCGCGATCAACTTCGGACACAAAATCGTTATGCCCCTTGCGTTCCACGGTGAGTTTATCGAGATCGTTTGAGGCGCGATTGATAACAGCGCCGGCGCGGCGGGCGGCTTTAACCGCCACAGTGAGCATGGGATGCATAGCGATTTTTCTTTAAAGAACGGGTGAGGAACGTATTTTACTATGAGCGCGTTGGGCGAGCCTGCAAGCATCTTAAATCGGGTGCGAATCGTGATGGTCGAAACCTCCCACCCCGGCAATGTGGGCAGTGCCGCGCGCGCGATGAAGACGATGGGGCTCACCGATCTGGTACTGGTTTCGCCCAAACGCGCCGACGTACTCACGCAGCCCGAAGCGGTAGCACTCGCCGCAAGTGCGGGCGACGTGCTCGCGAATGCGCGCGTGGTGGCGAGCTTGGCGGAGGCGATTGCCGATACCCAATTTGCCGTAGCCCTCACCGCAAGGCGGCGCGAGCTTTCGCACCCGTTCCTGCCCCTACGCGAGGCGGTGGCGCACGCGTTAGGAGAAACCGTCACCGGCAAAATCGCGCTCGTCTTTGGCAACGAAGCGATGTGCTTATCGAATGAAGATGTGGACCTCTGCCAACTCATCGCGGCCGTGCCCGCGAACCCGAATTACGCGTCACTCAACGTCGCACAAACTGTGCAAGTCGTGGCCTACGAAGTGATGATGCAAGCGGGTGCATTTGAGATTGCCGATCGTCCGGCTAGAACACTTGCCAGCGTGGGCGAAGTCGATCAACTCCTACGCCACATCGAGCGTGCTGCCATCACCGCCCACTACCTCGATCCGGCTTCGCCAAAACGATTCACCACGCGAATGCAGCGCCTTTTCACGCGCGCGCGCATGGAGCCTGAGGAGATTGCACTCTTGCACGGCCTCTTGAACGCGCTCGAAAAATCCACAGCCCCCAAAGCCCCGTAAAATCGACCCTATGTTTAATCGACTCAAAGACGACATCAAAAGTGTCTACGCCCGTGACCCCGCCGCGCGCAATGCGTGGGAGGTGCTCACCTGCTACCCCGGAATGCACGCAATCTGGCTACACCGAACAGTCTCAAACCCCTTATGGCGCGCGGGGTTTAAGTGGTTTGCGCGATTTATTTCTAATCTTGGGCGCTCGTGGACGGGCGTGGAAATTCACCCCGGCGCTACGCTTGGCCACCGATTTTTTATCGACCACGGCATGGGCATTGTGATCGGCGAGACCGCTGAAATTGGCGACGATTGCACGCTTTACCACGGGGTCACGTTGGGTGGCGTCTCGTGGAACAAAGGGAAGCGTCACCCAACCCTCGGTAACAACGTGACAGTCGGGGCAGGTGCCAAAATCCTCGGGCCATTTTTAGTGGGAGCCGGTGCGCGCATTGGCTCGAATTCGGTCGTGGTGAAAGAAGTCCCACCCGGTGCGACGGTTGTTGGCATTCCGGCGCGCGTGGTCGAAGGGCTCGATGGCGCGGCGGGGCAGGCGTTCTCGGCCTATGCGGTGACGACGAACGAAAATGATCCGCTCAGTGCGGTATTAAAAACGCTGGCCGCGAGATCGGATGCGACGGATGCTGAGATTGAAATTTTGCGGGCACGGGTGCAGGAACTTAGCGGCGTTGAGAAGCGCAAACCGAACAGCAGCGCGAGCTAAACCATTAGAGGCCGAGGTTAAGCGTTAGAGCCCGATGCGGGTCAGATTCATCCTAAAAAGTAACGCGCCCGTTGTCGTCGTTGCCTCAAGAAACCCTTGCGGCTGCGTGTCGCTGTAAGGTGCTAAGCCGGTAAACGTGATTCGCACCGTGCCGGTTTTTGTGAGGGTTGAATATACGCTTGGCGATGGCA
Source organism: Burkholderiales bacterium (assembly GCA_043772475.1). Classification (GTDB taxonomy): domain Bacteria; phylum Pseudomonadota; class Gammaproteobacteria; order Burkholderiales; family Usitatibacteraceae; genus UKL13-2. The sequence goes on along the minus strand of JAYVGG010000175.1, from coordinate 7,549 downwards.
CGTCGGGGCAGGCAGGGGAGCACAGGATTGGGACTGATCTGGTTTCCATCAGGTCTGCGACAATGACGGTGCCGCCGCCCTGCCAGACGATATTCTGAATTGTCAGCCAACGCGCGCGACCTGATGGGTCATAAAAATAGGCGGTGCCGAAGACGACATCAGTGCCCGCAAAATTGTGCATAAAGGTGAGCCCGGAGCCATTCGTTCTTTGGTCGTACCAGACCCCGGAAATATCGCCCACTGCGCGCGTGGCGGTGCTGGTGGCCGCCGTGCGTATATTGGCTTCGCTTCGCTTGATGCCGCCAGCCGAGGCCACGATCACGGGCTGCGTGCCGACGGTGGTCGGCGTGTAAGGAAGCTCGAAGCGATAGGGCGCGAATGTGTTGGTCGCGCACGGTGCGAGTGTCGGAACCGGATCCATTAGGATCACGACACCACGCGAAATCTGGCTCGCCACGTTGTCAATCGTGGGCATCATGAATGGACAGCCAGCAAGAATCTGCCCGGAGATCACGATGGTGCGCGGACGATTCGCAATATCCACGTCTGGCACCACCGTAATGATCGGCCTTAGCGCGAAGATAGCCCCTGCGCTGTTACTCGTTTTGATACTCCCCTCGCCACCGCGCGCGCCAAAGTCGGCTTGAATCCGCACCGGCTGCACACCGATCTCAGTCGGTGTGTAGGTGAGCGAAAAATTGAAGCGGGTTATGGCCAACGTGCATGGGTTTACCCCTGGGGGCGTTTCTAGCACGATGACAACGGTTTTGGTTGTGCCCGTTTCTTCAACGCGCGTTGTGGCGGCGCGCGGTATGCAGCCAGATGGCCACATCCCATCGACCACAAGCGTTCGCGCCACATTGGGCGGCGCGTCTTCGGGAATGACTCTGAGCGAGGCGCTAAAGGTAAATTCAGACGTGGTTTGCGCGACAAGTGGTGCTGCGAACAAAAATAAAAGCCCTGCGATGACAAGCCGAGCCATCATGTGCACACACACCAACACTTGCGATACGGATTGGTCGGATAGTTTCATACTGTCTCCTGCAAAAAAAACACAACAATGCGGGCACACCCGACATGCACGATCTCGCTACACCCGCACTAAATCCATCAACCAATTATGCACCCAAGTTTTGCCGCCGTCAGCCGACCTGGACTGGCGCCAGCGGCAGGATGTTGGCGCGACACGATCCCAGACACCGTACCCTGATTGGCTTTCCCGCATCGGCTTCGCCGACAATAACGTGTTCAAACACTGGCTATTCACGAAAAAATTATCACTTTTCGTTGAATAGTCGGGCTCGCACTAGGCGTAAAACGGACGCGGTTTTCATGCGCGGCATTGTGATTAAGCACGTCCGCCACCGCTCACATTTAGTTGACTAATCCACTCGGATTTAGTATAGTTGACACAATTAGTCAGGTTTAATGTTAGGCCATGCGTAAACTGCGCTGCAAACGAAAGGAACGCCCATGAGGCTCACCACCCGAGGTCGATTTGCCGTTACCGCCATGCTCGATCTAGCGCTCTACGCGCAAGAGAGTACGGTATCGCTTTCGAGCATTAGCGAGCGGCAAAAAATTTCTTTGGCTTATTTAGAGCAGCTATTTGGCAAGCTAAGACGTGCCAATTTGGTCGAGAGCGTGCGTGGGCCAAATGGCGGTTATCGTTTATCGCGCGCGCCTAATTTGTTGACGGTGGCTGACATCGTCCTCGCCGTCGAAGAGCCCATCGACTCCCGCCAATGCGAAGGCCGCGAGCCTTGCATGGGTGAAAAACATTGCATGACCCACGATCTGTGGGAAAGCTTAAACGACACCGTGATTGGCTATCTTTCTGCCGTCACCCTCGCTACCTTAGTTGAAAAACAGCGTACACCTGTTAACGCAATTAGCCTCACCCACCTGCACGCGAATAAGCGTGCGCCGACCTCTACTCCCGCTATGGCATCAATATGAAACAACCCATCTACCTCGATTACTCCGCGACCACGCCGGTTGATCCACGCGTTGCCGCCAAAATGATTCCGTATCTCACCGAGCAATACGGTAACCCCGCCTCGCGCAGCCACCAATATGGCTGGACGGCGGAAGAGGCCGTGGAAGAGGCGCGCGTTGAAGTGGCGAAGCTCGTTAACTGTGACGAAAAAGAAATCGTCTGGACATCTGGTGCGACCGAATCCATCAATCTCGCGGTCAAAGGTGCGGCGCAGTTTTATAAGTCCAAGGGTAAGCACATCATCACGCTCAAAACCGAGCATAAGGCCACGCTCGATTCTTTTCGCGAGCTTGAGCGGCAGGGCTTTGAAGCGACCTATCTCGATGTGAAAGACAATGGCTTGGTTGACATGGAAGTCTTCAAGGCAGCCTTGCGCCCCGACACCATCGTCGTCTCTATCCTTTTCGTGAATAACGAGATTGGCGTGATTCAGCCGATTGCCGAGATCGGCGAAATTTGCCGCGCGCGTGGGATTATTTTCCACGTTGATGCAGCACAGGCCACCGGCAAGTTACCGATTGATTTGCAAACGCTTAAAGTCGATCTGATGAGCTTTTGCGCGCACAAAACTTATGGCCCTAAAGGCATCGGTGCGCTATTCGTGCGCCGCAAACCACGCGTGCGCTTGGAAGCCCAAATGCACGGCGGTGGGCATGAGCGCGGGTTCCGCTCGGGCACACTCGCGACGCACCAAATCGTCGGCATGGGCGAAGCATTTCGCTTGGCACGCTTAGAGATGAGCCTCGAAGGCGAGCGCATTCGCATGTTGCGCGACCGTCTGCTCGCGGGTGTGAAAAACATGGAAGAGGTTTACGTGAACGGGGATCTCGAGCAACGCGTTCCGCACAATCTCAACGTGAGCTTTAATTTCGTCGAAGGCGAATCGCTCATCATGGGCATTAAAGAGCTTGCGGTGTCGTCGGGCTCGGCCTGCACGTCTGCGTCGCTTGAGCCTTCGTATGTGTTGCGCGCACTAGGGCGCAACGATGAGCTCGCCCACTCCTCGATTCGCTTCACCATCGGCCGCTTCACCACCGAAGCCGATATTGATTTCGCCGTAAAACTATTGAACGAGCGCATTCAGAAATTGCGCGATATGTCACCGCTCTGGGAAATGTTTAAAGACGGTGTCGATTTGAATTCGGTGCAGTGGGCGGCGCATTAAATGGACGGACAAAAGTAAAAACCTACTTTTGTCCGGTTGAAGTCAGGACAAATCGCAAGCATAGCTTGACGATTTGTGAACGTAAAACCAATGTTTTATAGATAGCAGGAGAAATATCATGGCATACAGCACAAAAGTTATTGATCACTATGAAAACCCGCGTAACGTGGGCTCGTTTGGCAAAGATGAAGATGGTGTCGCGACCGGCATGGTTGGCGCACCGGCTTGCGGTGACGTAATGAAATTGCAAATCAAAGTCGGCCCTGACGGCATTATTCAAGATGCCAAATTCAAGACCTACGGCTGCGGTTCGGCGATTGCCTCGTCTTCACTCGTCACCGAATGGGTAAAGGGCAAGACGATTGCGGAAGCCGGGCAAATCAAGAACACGCAGATTGCGGAAGAGCTTGCACTGCCGCCGGTAAAAATCCACTGCTCAATCTTGGCCGAAGATGCGATTAAAGCTGCGATTGCCGACTATCAAGCCAAGCACACCTTAGCGCAGGCGGCGGAGTAAGCAATGATCACCTTGACAGAACGCGCCGCGAACCACGTACAAAACTACCTCGCCAAACGCGGCAAGGGAGTGGGCGTGCGATTTGGCGTGCGTACCACGGGCTGCTCGGGCATGGCTTACAAGCTTGAGTTTGTGGACGCGGCAGGTGACGAAGATCAGGCCTACGAAAGCTTTGGCGTGAAAGTATTTGTCGACCCGAAAAGCTTGGTTTATATCGACGGCACCGAGCTTGATTTTGTTCGCGAAGGCTTAAACGAAGGCTTCCAATTCAACAACCCGAACGAGAAAGACAAGTGCGGGTGTGGCGAATCGTTTAACGTTTAATCGTCTAACCGTCTGACCAGAACCCTCTCCCAAGGGACGGTAGGGTGAGGGCAACGAAGCGAATACGTCGCAAGGCACTTCCTCCTCTGAAAAAGGAGGATTGAGGAGGATTTTCGATGGTTGGTGAATCGCACGCGCTGTTAAATCCCCCTCAATCCCCCTTTTTCAAAGGGGGAAGTGCCCTGCGGAGTACGCGGCAAAATTGAAAGTCACCGCTAGTTGACGTACGTACGTGCTACTCCCCAGCGGTAATCTCTATGCACCCCGACTTCTCCAAAAACCACTTCCAACTTTTTGATCTCCTCCCCGTGTACGCGCTCGATACACAGGTGCTCGACCGCGCCTATCGTGAGGTGCAGCGCGAGGTTCACCCTGATCGTTTCGTGAACGCGAGTGATGCCGAGAAGCGCATCGCCGCACAGTGGGCGACACAAACCAACGAAGCCTATCGCACGCTTAAATCGCCACTTAATCGCGGCCGCTATCTGCTGAAACTAAACGGCATTGACACCGAAGAAGAACGCAATACCGCGATGCCGCTGGAATTTTTAATGCAGCAAATGGAGTGGCGCGAAGCGGTCGTGGAAGCGCAAAACACGAGGAACGACGGGGCTCTTGAGGCATTGTCTGCAAGTAAGCATGCGGAAGAAAAGGCGCTTTTTATGCTGCTTGCCAACCAACTCTCAACAACGATAACGTTTGTTGCGGCGAAGGAGACCGTTCGTAAATTACGCTTCATGGAAAAGCTCGGCGAAGAAATCGACATCGCGCACGAAGCATTGGACAACTAATGGCACTCTTACAAATCGCCGAACCCGGCGAATCCACTGCCCCACATCAACATCGCCTAGCGGTCGGCATTGATCTGGGCACCACCAACTCACTCATCGCGACCGTAAAAAGCGGTACTGCGGAAGTGCTACTCAATCACGACGGTGAAAAATTAACGCCCTCGGTCGTGCGCTATTTCGCTGATGGCCATTGCCAGGTTGGCGCAAAGCCAAAGGCCGAACAGGCTGAAGACCCAGCAAACACGGTCGTTTCGGTGAAGCGCTTGATGGGGCGCGGGCTTGCTGATGTCGCCAAATATGGCGCGCTGCCGTACCGATTTATTGATGCACCGGGTATGGTGAAAATTGAAACCGTCGCTGGAGTGAAATCGCCTGTCGATGTCTCCGCCGAAATTTTGAAAGTGATGCGCGTACAGGCCGAGGAATCGCTCGGTGGCGAATTAGTGGGTGCCGTGATTACGGTGCCCGCGTACTTCGATGATGCACAGCGCCAAGCGACCAAAGATGCGGCACGGCTCGCAGGCATAAACGTTTTAAGACTTCTCAACGAGCCCACCGCCGCCGCTATCGCCTACGGGCTTGATAACGCGAGTGAGGGCACGTTTGCGGTATTCGATTTAGGCGGCGGGACGTTCGATATTTCGATTTTGAAATTGACACGCGGGGTCTTCGAGGTGCTCGCCACTAATGGTGATTCAGCCTTGGGTGGCGACGATTTCGATCAAGCGATTGCGGCGCATTGGCGCAAACACCACGCGATTGCGAGTGCGGATCATAAAGATTTACGTCGCCTCTTAATGGCCGCACGCAGCGTGAAGGAAGCGCTCACCTTGCACGATGAAGCGCGCGCCGAGGTGCGGCTATCCTACGGCCAAACACTCAACGTCAAGCTCACGCGCGCCGAGTTTCACGCGATGACAGCACAGCTCGTTGATCGCACGCTGGCACCAGTCAAAAAAGCGATGCGTGACGCAAAACTTTCGCTCACTGATATTGATGGCATCGTGATGGTAGGCGGTGCCACGCGCATGCTGCACGTGCAGGCGGCCGTAACCGGCTTTTTCGGTAAGCCCTTATTGAATAACGTTGACCCCGATAAAGTCGTCGCACTCGGTGCCGCGATTCAGGCTAACGTTCTAGCCGGCAACAAAACCGGCGAAGACATGCTGCTGCTGGACGTGATTCCACTTTCGCTCGGTCTCGAAACCATGGGCGGGTTGGTTGAAAAAGTAATCCCGCGTAACGCCACCATCCCTGTTGCGCGCGCGCAGGAATTCACCACGTTTAAGGATGGCCAAACCGCAATGGCCATTCACGTCGTGCAAGGTGAGCGTGATCTGGTCAAAGACTGTCGCTCGCTTGCGCGCTTCACGCTCACAGGGTTCCCACCGATGGTAGCCGGTGCCGCGCGCATAAAAGTGAGCTTTCAGGTCGATGCGGATGGCTTAGTCGCTGTCACCGCGCGCGAGATGACGAGTGGGGTTGAAGCAAAAATTGATGTGAAGCCCTCGTATGGATTAACTGACGCCGAGATCATCACGATGCTCACGGCAGGCAACACCCACGCGAAAGCGGATGCCGACGCGCGCGCACTAGCCGAGCAGCGCGTGGATGCGGCGCGCTTGATCGAGGCTGTCACGGCAGCGCTTGCGAAAGATGGCGCATCATTGCTTGATGCTGGCGAGCGCGCCGAGATTGCCGAGAGCCTTAGCGCACTCGAAACCACGACCGCAGGCTACGATCACCGCGCGATTAAAGAAGCGATCTCCACCGTATCGAACGCCACCGAAAATTTTGCAGCCCGCCGCATGGATGCCGGTGTCGCCGCCGCACTCAAAGGCAAAGCCATTGCCACCGCACTACAATCAATCGAAAGCGCCACCGCAAAATGACCACGATCCGCATTCTGCCCCACGAAAGACTCTGCCCAAACGGCCTCGAATTCGATTCGCCCAACGGCGAAACCCTATGTGACGCGCTCCTTCGCAATCATATCGAGCTCGAACACGCCTGCGAAAAATCGTGTGCCTGCACGACCTGCCACGTGATCGTGCGCGAGGGGCTCAATTCGCTCGATGAAGCCGCCGAAAAAGAAGAAGACATGCTCGACATGGCCTGGGGCCTAAGCCCGCAATCACGCCTAGCCTGCCAAGCGCGCGTGCGCGATACAGCGCTCGAAATCGAAATCCCCAAATACACCATCAACCATGCGCGAGAGGAACACTGATGAATCTCAAATGGACCGACACGCTGGAGATTGCGATTCAATTAGCCGACGCGCATCCTGAAATTGACCCGACAAAGATTCGCTTTACCGACCTACACGCGTGGGTGATGGCGCTGCCAGAGTTCGATGACGTGGCAGATCGCTCTGGCGAAAAAATACTAGAGGCGATTCAGGCGGCGTGGATTGAGGAGGCTGAGTAGGCCGAGACATTAAGTGAGGGTTTCGCTACCGCCAGTTTGCGAGACCCCGATAAAACACCTAGAACATTTAAGGCAACCTGTGGGCGCATATTGGTTGTTTTATCCCGCCCCACCAACATTAGGCTTTGGCCTATAAAAAAGGGGTGATCTTTCGATCACCCCTCAAGGCGCACTCTCGAATATGTGTGGAGGAGAACCCTCAGAGATTCGGGGGAGACCCTTGTCGCTGAGGCACCCAGGGAGGAGGGGTGTTCCACGCATATCCGAAGCACATAGTACCCCCGATAAATGCCAGAAGGCAAGTGTAAAAAGTGTCATATATAGGC
>JAYVGG010000174.1:0-2988 GCA_043772475.1 Burkholderiales bacterium | reverse complement strand
CTATGGGGGCTTTTCAACGCGATCAAGCCATCGGCTGCAAATGCGCCCGATGAAACCAACAGTGATGCAACAGCAATAAGAAGGGTTCGATTCATGGTGTCTCCAAGAAAGAAATATCGAGTTATCCAAACCCACGAAACGGCTGGAACGCGTTTACCGGTGCGGGGTTTGAGGTTTTTAGTAGCGACAAGTTCGCACGCGCACGGCTGTTGCCGATACGTGACGCACTGTTGGTACGATGGAGAGCATGGCGTGGATGCAAGCGAGGCGGGGTAGAGAAAACGAATGCACGCGCGTTAGCGTTGATCGTGCCCTCGTTGCGCGCCGTCATAGACGATGCGGTCGCGGTGTCTTTTTTGGCGCTTGGCATCGCAATCCCTACCTTGCCGCGCAGCATCCGCATCGCGCGAACGCGCGTCCCGCTGCTCGCAGGGGGAGGGTGAAGCGGGGGTTTCGGGTGGCACGCCACCCGCCCGCGTAACGGTGGCCCGATGCAACGAGCCACGCGGCCTGCAAGGCGGTAGGGGGTAGTGTGCGACCGGCTGAAGCCAATTTTTCGCGCGAAAAATGCCTCGAAAGCCACGCCGATATTAGGCTTTCAAGATTTGAGTGAAAATTATTTCGCTCTGCTGAAATCATTTTTCAGCCGGCGCAGCCCCCGCTTCTATACAAGCGAGCTGGGAGGGAGTGTGCCAACTATCGTTATCCTGTTTTCCGGAAAACCCAACAAGCCCTTACTTCTTCCGAAATTTATTCGGTCGAAATTCCTTCTGGCCTTCAGATTTTTTCTTCTGATCCCACTTCTTTTCTTTTTTCTGCTTCGGACGATTCTCGTGTTTTTCGCGGTTCTTTTTCCAGCTACCGGTAGATTGCTTTTTCTCTTTGTGCTGCACCTTGATGAACCCAGGCTGTAACGATTCGGCAGCGATGGCTGGCGAAGAAAATGTGGCCATCACAGCCATGACGAGAGCCGCGCAAAGTAAATTTTTCATGTTGTACCTTTCGATTGCGTTGTTGATTACTCACACTGATTCAGTGAATCTGCCCTACCTAATCACACCCTCTTTGGCACAAGCCCCCACCACCACATACATCCCCGGAAAAGCGGCGCGTAGTTTTTGCTCGCCCGAGGCCGCTGTCCACAGTGCCGCGATAAAATCACGATGTTTTTGCCTTGAAATAAACCGCAGGCACCCCGCCGATACCGCCGCCCGCTTCCATCCCGAGCCAAGTGCTGCGATTGCTTTTTTTTCTGCTGCTTTCTTGCCTAGATGAATCTCAATGGTTGCGCGAATGTCTGTTTCTTCCGACATGATGTTGACTCCTGAGTGAGCAGAGCCCATGCTCTGAGTCACTAATTTTTTCAGGAATCAACCCAAAGCCGAGGTGGGAAATTGTCACAACAAATGCGCTTCGATGCGTAGCACTCTGCTGCCTGATACCTCATCGTCAGAAATAGTTATCCCACCCGTATCGATATGCGCGGTCTCACCGCAAAGCGGCAGCGATTGGCCGCTATCAGCAATATCGTATTCGTACGTCAGCGTGGCACTTTCTTCGTCCCAATCTTCGGCGGATAGATCTAGCGCCACAATTCTATCTGGCTGCCCATGCTGCTTCAGGCAAAGATAAGCCCACAGATTAAATGCCGACTCCAGCACGTCAGATTCCAGAATGTTGGAAATCGCAATCTCGCCGATTGTTCGATCACCGCCACACCATTGGGCCGCGAGCTTGGTTGGTTGTCTAGCCGCAAAGCGAGCGACCCTCGCGTCCCTCAAATTGCATGGGTCACTCTGGCGCTCTGCAAGATCCGCCAGATAGTCATACGTTTCAAGTGGTTTCATGGGTATTTCCCCTGCTGGTATCGCGCCAAAAAGCGCGGCCATGTCAATTTCCGTTAAATTTAATTTATTGAGCGCAAGCTCAGCGTAGGCGCCTTTGTATACCGCGTTGTGCTGTTTACCCCAGTGCTTCTCGCCATCTGGCGGGGTTGGGCTCAAATCACGCATCCACTCCTTTGCTTTCGCAAAGCCGGGTGCACCCGGCATCTTGAGCCGTGCGTCCTTCGACTTTTCAAACCAAAAATGGGTGCCGTACAGGTAGCGCGCCATCGGCGGGAGCTCGGAAGCGTCGCTGGGTACTTGCGGAGTGGGTGCCGCCTCGACCAAGGCGGTTTCCATTGCCATTTTGTAGCCGTTCATCGCAGCGGTAAAAAATCTACCTTTAAATTGCGACACCGCAAGCAACCGAAAACTTCCTCGCCATCCGAGCAATCTGTCACCCGGTTTAACCTGCAAACTAGTCTCAAAAGCCCGCAATAATTCAAAAAATGCCCACGTGCGAAAGGCGGCTTGATAACGGTCGCGGGCGCCACGCTGGCTTAGCGCTGATCCACGCATAAAAAGCCTTGTTGTGAGGGCTTGAAGTGGCTCTACCTGCATGCCCTCCGCCATCCCAATCCAGACATCGCCATCATGGTGGTAAGCCAAAACTCTTCCTATTTCATCCTCAATTTTCTTACTCCATTTCTCCAGCAAGGCCGGGCTCCCCAGCCGCGCGAATGTACCCATCGGCGCGCCGTAGATGCAGGCTTCGGTAGGCTTCACTGTTTTTGCACTCAAAAAATCAATAAATCTCACGCTCTCGCTCCCGAAAATTATTATTCAGGAGCAAGTTTAGCCGAAAGAGACCATTGACTTAGCCGCGTGGGCGAGCGCTTTCGGCACTTCACGCGTGAGCGCGCGCGCGACCTCGCACACGGTCGCGGCACGCCATGCCGGGTCGTCGAGAAAGGTCTGCCCTTCGGTGAGACGTGGGAACGGAAACGGCTCGAGTGCTTTCGCCCACTCCAGAAACACCTGTCGCTTATCCCTACTCGTTTGCGCGCGCGTAAGCTCATCCGTGATGGCTTTTGCGAGAATATCGGGCAGCACACCCGCAAGCCATGTCGCGAAGCCCGCAGGCCATTTGGCTTCAGCACAATTT